>JANQIY010000026.1 GCA_028281965.1 Candidatus Gastranaerophilales bacterium | reverse complement strand
TTAATCATACAAGCGGGAGTGAATAAACGGAAACGATTTAGTTTTCGTTTTTGTAACTCATTCCCACATCGAGCGAATAACAATTACCTGCTTACATTCCCGCTTTTTCGCCCGCCCTCCTCGGAATGACATCTCGGGAGCTATCAACAGGGTGTCGGCAGACAAGGGAAAATTCAGAAAATTATACCGATCTATAACTGGTTTTTAGCTAACCCGTCATTGGGGTTAAATAATTTGCAAAATCGAAAATTTTATAACCCACCCCCAAATCCAATTTACTAGCTTTTATTTATGATATATTTTTATGAAAAATATATAAATTAAAACCGAAAGATTTAACTGCAAGGAGTTATAAATGCCAAAAGATGACTGTATTTTCTGTAAAATAGCCAAAGGTGAAATAAAAACGGAATTTATAGCTGAAGCTGAAGATTATGTATCATTTAAAGACATAAATCCCCAGGCGCCTGCACATGCCCTGGTTATCCCAAGAGAGCATTTTGAGTCTTTAAATGAGGTTGATAGCCCGAAAATTATGGGAAATCTTCTTGAAGGAGCAAAAAAAACAGCGGAAAAACTGGGTATCAGGGATAATTACCGGGTTGTTATAAACACCGGCAGTCAAGCCGGACAGGCAGTTTTTCATATTCATTTACACGTGCTGGGAGGAAGGGCAATGCAGTGGCCTCCCGGTTGATTTCTCTATGCGCCGGGCTGTTAAGTAACTTTTTTGCTCAATATAGATTGTATTTCTACAATAACCATGATATCCTTACATATTAGACAAAAATAAAATTTTAATTATTTATTGAAGTAAAAAATGTATAAGATAAAAACCTCAGTTTGAAAGGGGGTTAGAAAGATTGGCTGAAATAGAAGTAGGTCAAAACGAGAGCATTGAAAGCGCTCTTAAAAGATTTAAGAAAAAAATCCAGAAAGCTGGCATATTGTCTGAAGTAAAAAGAAGAGAACGACATGAAAAGCCAAGCGTGAAAAGAAGGCGCAAATCAGAAGCTGCTCGCAAAAGACGTTCATAGCAAAAGTAATTTTTAATAAAAATAAAAACAATGAGCGTTCATTTTTAAAAGCACATTGTTTAAATGTTATTATTAGCAAAAATGACCGAATACCGGTCATTTTTGTTGTCTTTAGCTGACTTTTCCCAGTAAAAAAGGATTATATTTTTCACAAACCTTCATAACCTCACCAGTTTTATCTTTTGAGGCTATAATGCACATTCCAACACCCATATTGAAGGTTTTATAGGCTTCATCCTCTCCCACAAGGGATTTTAATTTTTCAAACACCGGTTGAGCAGGAATATTATTGCGGTTAATTTCGGGTTTCATTCCCTCCGGAATAACCCTTTTAAGATTATCGTCTATTCCTCCGCCCGTTATGTTGGCGCAAACCTTGATTAATCCTTTATTACAAAGCTCAAGAATTTCCTTTACGTAAATATAAGTCGGCTCTAAAGCCTGATTAAGCTCTTCATCAGATAATTGCCCGGTTTCATGAAGTTTTCTTATTAAGGTATACCCGTTAGAATGCGGCCCGCTGGATTCCAGGCCAATTATCGCATCGTCAGGCCTGACGTTATTTTTAGAGAGGATTTCACTTTTTTTGACAAGTCCTACGGCAAAACCGCCCGCGTCAAAATGCCCTTCCGTCACTAAATCCCCTAACTCAGCGGTTTCTCCGCCTAAAAGGGCGCAGTTATATTTTGCAAGTTCATTTTTCAGGGCTTTTATAAATCTGGAAGTTACTTCTACATCAAGTTTATGGGTTGCAAAATAGTCCAGAAAAAACAAAGGACTTGCACCTGTGCAGATCATATCGTTTAAATTCATGGCTATAAGATCGATTGCAGCCGTTTCAACCTTACCGGCCTTTAACAAAGGAATAATTTTAGTCCCCACGCCGTCTGTGCAAGCAACCAGGTAATATTCCGGAAATGCGGGATTTTCGTAAAGCCCCGCAAACATTCCTATATTTTCGCTCTTAATATCCTGTTTTAACAACGCCGTTAATTCGTCAGCTTTTTTTATACTAACCCCGGCCTGTTCATAATCAAGCATTTTTACCACCTTTTTATCGTTTATGCTTATTTTATATTCTCATAAAAACTCAGGTATTATCTAATTATAGAATAAACTTCTTCTATCAAGGATTATTCTTAAAAAAAATAAGGGAAGAGCCGGGAACATCCTTCTAAACCTGGATGGTTGGGTAATTAACCTGTAAAACCATTCCAGTCCGGAAATTCTAAAAAAAACAGGAGCTCTTTTCACTTTTTTTGCCCAGACATCAAAACTTCCCCCTACGCCTATCATAACGGTTTTAGGAAGAAGGTTTCTGTGTTGTTTTATGAAAAATTCCTGTTTTGGGCATCCCAAAGCGACAAAAAGCAGGTCAGGTGCTAATTCTACCAGTTCCTGCCTTATACAGGAAATCTGGCTTTCATTAAAATAGCCATGATGAGAAAATACAACGTTAAGTCCCGGAAACCGTTTTTGGATTTCAGTATTCATTTTGTTTACAATATCCGGGCTTCCTCCCAGGAATGCGGTTTTGACCCCTTTTCCCTCACATTTTTTCATCAGTTTCTCTGAAAACTCGATCCCCGGAATTTTTTCGGCACTTGAATCCCCGAGACTTGCTATTGCAAGCATGACTCCTGTACTATCCGGGATTACCAGTTCAGCTTCCCTGATTATCCTTGCCAGTTCAGGATTTTTATCGGCAGCAGATATGATTTCCGGGTTAATGGTTACTACATGCATTCCCTGATTACTCTTTATTTTCTCCAGGGTGAATTTAAGGATATCTTCGCAGGTCACAATATCCACCGGATAGCCGAAAATATTAGCTCTTTTAAAATTTGACGTTAAAACCTGAGTCATAATTACCCGTAGAATTCTTGCCTATTTAGTTTGTATTACAAAAATAAAGAATTTTGTATAAGTCAAACCCCCTATGCCGGAAAATTATTTAACTCGAGTCGCGAATTAATTTGTAAAATCGGGTAGTCTCCCGCAATTAAGTTGATGATGAGACCACGGTTTTTAGTAATTCTTCAATAGTCCAGAGGTGATCAGTAATTCCAGCTTTCATGGCAGGTGAAATATGCTTCCATTTATACTTTTCTTTGTACCTTAAGGTACTTACAGTTCTCACTAAGTTGTATACCCAGTAATCAAAAATACACGAGGCCTCAAGGAATCGTCCTTTCTTAGAAAAAGATAAGGTTTTCCTTACCAGCCTTCCGTTCATTTGCCTTGATGTAAGCTGGGTTCTGTCGACGTATGACAAATTGGCTCCTAAGTACTCTATTACTTCTTCTTTTCCATACATAACCTTTGTTTTTGTCCGAATTCCTTCACCTGGTATTTTTGGCTAAAAGAACTGCTTCTATTTGTTCTATTTGGTTTTTTGCTTTTAGCAGCCAATCAACAACTGTTTCTTCTTTTATTCCTTTTAGTCTATGGATTGCTGCAAGGCTGTTTCGCTCAGCCAATAGTGCAAAGCACTCAAGCACATCCTTTTCTGAATGCTGTAACCCATAAAATATTGTTCCTATTGTTTCTACAAATACTTTTTTACACGTTTTGCATTGTACCCTTGGTGTAGCTTTGTTTGTATGGCCATACTTCCTGATATTGTTAGGGTTTATCTTTCCGTATTCTGGACATGTTTGGTTCCAACATAGGTTTCTTGAATTTGTAAATTCTTGTTTTTCCATTCCTTTATACCCCCTTTTTATCTCTTTTCAACACACAATCGGGTTACAAGGCGATTTTACAAATTAATTCGCGACTCGAGTTATTTAGCAACTCAAGTTGTTTTGTTTTCCTTTATTTAAGTATAAGATATATTAGTGTTTAGTTTTTACCATATAATCGTTATTTTTATAAGTTTTGGAGCGGCGTTTTTCTCTGGATTATTGGGGATTGGCGGTGGAATCGTTATTTTTCCGGCTTTTTTATACCTTATCCCTCATCTTGGTTTTGAGTCTTTTTCAGTAAACCAAATTACAGGAATAGCAGCCACTCAGTCACTTGCCGGTGTGCTTTTTGCCTATATGAACCACAGGAAAATCGGTCATATAAACAAAAAACTGGTGCGAGAAATCCTGCCTGCGGGAATAGTCGGGGGAGTAACAGGGGCTGTCTCCGCCAGGTTTTTTACAGAGCAGCAGTTACTTATTATTTACCTGGTTCTTCTTTTTGCGGCAGGAACTCTCGTGCTCATGCCCAGGGCCGAATGTCCCTATAATGACGAAGAATGCAAACTGGAAAGGCCAATAGCCACTTATTTAATGGTTTTTTTAGGAACCGCAGTTTCCGGGGCGTTGGGTTTTGCGGGGGCTGTTACGTTTATCCCCATTCTTAACTACTTCTGTAAAGTTCCTATAAAGGTTGCTATAAGCACAACTATTCTGATTGTGTTGATTACCACTTCTTTTGTGTTTTTAGGAAAAGCAATTGTAGGGCTCGTGCCTTTGGATCTTATAGTTTTCATCCTTATAGGGGCGGTTTTTGGGGCAAATGTCGGCGCAAAAGTTAATAAGGCCCTTTCCCCGCAGGTTTTAAGAATAATTCTTTTAATTGTAATTATTGTTCTTGGCCTGAGAATTTTATTTTCCATATCCGAATTTTAAGTTTGTATTTTTAAACCGGACAGGGTTCTTAAAGTTACATAATTGATACCATTACAGCTTTTTGGGCATGAAGGCGGTTTTCTGCCTGCTCAAAAATGGTATCCGCGTATTTGTCCATTATATCCTTTGTAATTTCCTCGCCTCTGTGGGCCGGTAAACAATGCAGGACTATCGCATCCTCAGCTGCTTTATTCATCAGGGTTTTGTTAATCTGGAAATTTTTAAATATTTTTTTTCTTTTTTGCGCTTCTTTTTCCTGCCCCATACTTGCCCAGACATCAGTATAGACTATGTTAGCCCCTTTTACCGCTTCAGCAGGGTCATTAATTACTTCTATTTTTGCTTTTGTGGCAATTGAAGCGTCTTTTCCTTTCCAGATAACATTTGTATCCGGTTCATAATCAACAGGGGTTGCAATGCAGAGGTCAATTCCGGTCAGCATACATCCTGCAATCAGGCTGTTTGCCATGTTATTTCCGTCGCCTATATAGGTAAGCTTCAGGTTATCAAAGCTTCCAAACTTTTCCTTTATGGTTAAAAGGTCTGCAAGCACCTGGCATGGGTGATAAGAATCCGTTAAAGCATTTATAACAGGGATATCGGAATTTTTAGCCAGCTCAATAACATCCTGGTGGGCAAAAGTTCTTATCATAATGCCGTTTACATACCTGGAAAGCACTCTTGCCGTATCTGATATGGTTTCTCTTTCGCCAAGGATAATCTCATCCTGCTTAAGAACGACCGCATGCCCTCCTAACTGTCGGATTCCAACTTCAAAACTCACCCGGGTTCTCAGGCTGGGCTTTGCAAAAATCATTGCAAGCGTCTTATCTTTCAGCTCATAATGGGTTTTGCCTTCCTTTGTATCCTGCTTAAGCTTTATTGCAATATCAATAAGATTATTAATTTCTTTATTATTAAAATCAAATAAAGTTATAAAATCTTTTCCTTTTAATTCCATTTTAAACTCCTTTAGTAAAATTTTTTCGGTGATTTTGGACATTATTACTCGAGTTGCTAATTGCATAGTCATATCCTGGCTTTTGGCTAATTAGCAACTCAAGTTAAATAACCGGCCTAAAATAAGCTGCAAAATTCCCCCGCTTCGCAATAAATCCGGATTATTTTACCTGTTTAAACAACCTGGAAAACAATTGTTTAAACATTGCCTTTCAACAGCTAATTTCTCCTGAATTAACCTTGTCCAGATACCTTCCAAGTTCATGGACGCGGTCAGTTTTTTCCCAGGGGACTTCTATATCCGTTCTTCCAAAGTGTCCGTATGCAGCAAGGAGTCTATAGAAAGAACCTCTATGTTTTGCCGGTAAGTTTCTCATATCAAACTGGCTGATAATTGCGGAGGGTCTTAAATCAAAGTTTTTACTGACAATTTCACTGATCTCATTATCACTTATCACTCCTGTTCCAAAGGTTTCTACAAAAATTGAAACAGGGTGGGCAACTCCTATAGCATAAGCGAGCTGAACCTCGCATTTTTTCGCAAGACCGGCGGCAACAATGTTTTTGGCAACATACCTGGCGGCGTAAGCTGCGCTTCTGTCTACTTTTGTGGGGTCTTTACCGCTAAATGCCCCGCCTCCGTGGCGAGAATATCCGCCATAAGTATCAACAATGATTTTTCTTCCCGTAAGACCTGCATCGCCCTGAGGTCCGCCAATTACAAACTTTCCCGAGGGGTTTATAAGGTATTTTGTGGACTCATCAGGCTTGATCCTGTCGTTTTCAAATACGGGGTCAATAACGTATTTTTTAAGGTCTTCGGCTATAATTTTCTGGACTCTGGCATTTTCTGTTTCATTATCTATTATCGGGTCATGCTGGGTAGAAATCAGAATGGTATCAATCCTTGCGGGAACACCGTCTATGTATTCTACTGTTACCTGTGTTTTTCCATCCGGTCTCAGGTATGGGAGGTCATTGTTTTTTCTTGCCTGAGAAAGCTTCAGGGCTAACCTGTGAGCCAGGCTAATAGGCAGCGGCATTAATTCGGGAGTCTCATCGCAGGCAAATCCGAACATAATTCCCTGGTCGCCTGCTCCCAGTTCTTCGCTTTCCCCGGTGTTGCATACGCACTCATCCCTTGCTTCAAGCGCTTTATTTACTCCGCCTGCTATGTCTGAGGACTGTTCATCAATGCTGGTTAACACAGCGCAGGTATTTGCGTCAAATCCTCCGCCTGCTTTACCTAAATAACCTATATTTTCTATGGTATGTCTTACTACCTTTGGAATATCAACGTAGCATTCAGATGTGATCTCACCTGTAACAAGAACCATTCCCGTGGTAACGGTTGTTTCCGCCGCTACTCTTGACCTGGCGTCTTTCACCAGGAAAGCGTCAAGTATAGCATCGGAAATCTGGTCGCATACCTTGTCAGGATGTCCTTCCGTTACTGATTCCGAAGTAAATAAGAAGTTTTTTGTAGCCATTTTATTTTCCTCTCATAAATGTAATTTATTTTTTTACCTGGCCTTCTCTTTGCTTATATATCTTATAAAGACCATACTCCTTAAGTGCGCTGATAAATCCTTCTACAATCATATCTATTTCTTTTGAGGAGAAAGTGCTTAAAATATTAAGCGCACTGCTTAGAGAAGGTGTTTTATCATACCATCTTCTTTTTTGATAAGCCTTATAATAACTAAAAAGTTTCTCCCTGCCAATACTCAAATTCTCTTCATACGTTTTTTTCTGCCTCCAGTAGATATTTACAACCTGGTAAAAACACCTGGTAATTTCATTAAGCTCGTGTTCCGGCATTTTTTCCAGAACATCCAGCATTTCCTTAAGTTTTTGATTTTCATCATGCCATCTTTTAATTTCGCTCATAGGTACATCTCTTAAAAAAAATAATACTAAATTGATTTGCTGAAAGCGTTAAAATATTTGTCTGGTTCTAAGAACTTATCCGGAAAATAATTTATAGACAGAACCGAGCAAGCGCCTGTCATTCGCGAGGAGCGAAGCGACGTGGCAATCTGTCCGGTTAACATTATTTCAGCCCATTTAGATAGATTACCATGTCGGGCAGAATAGCGTTTATATCAAATAACCGGGCTTATTTGCCTGCCCTCCTCGTAATGACACTGGTCGTTTATTGTTTTATTTCCCGGATAGGCCCTGGGTTTAATAAAATTATATTAGACTTATAACTTAATATCAAAAAACCAAAAGGGTTGGTATGCTATAATAAAAAAGTTGCAGGAGCTCTATTTCAAGGAAAATAACAAGTGCGGGTATGGAGAGTAAGGATATACAGCAGTATCTTATAGAAAAAAATTTTCAAAAAAGAATTGATAAGCTGATTAAAAAATATAAAAATAAAAAAATTATGATATACGGAGCAAGCATGGCTTTTGACGTAATCAGGAAAAATTACGACCTTAGCGGGCTGAATATAATCGGGATTGCAGATATCAGGTTTAATGACGGTGAACATGCGGAAGGTTATGAGGACTGGAATACTTATAACTCCTATTCTTTCCTTGAGCAAAAACCCGATGTTGTATTAATAGGAATGCTTGAACCGGAAGTGGCCGAGTACTTCTTTGAAGACGTCCTTATTCCGAGTTTTGGCGATTTTAGATATGAGCCTTTGATAAAAAAATCTTTTTTCGACTCATTAAAAGAACTCTTTACAGGCTAAGGCCTGAGGGGGCTGGATGAAAATATCCGTTGTAACAGTTTGCTATAATGCAGAGGATTCTATTGAAAAAACTCTCAATTCTGTTCTTTGCCAGACATATCCGGATATTGAGCTTATAGTAATTGACGGCGGTTCCGTTGATTCAACCCCCGGCATTATTGAAAAGTACAGGGATAATATCCGGGTTTTAGTTTCAGAAAAGGACAGGGGCATCTATGATGCCATGAACAAGGGGATTAGCCATGCCGGCGGGGACTTGCTGATTTTTATGAACTCCGGGGATTGCTTTTACTCTCCTGAAACGCTTGAAAAAGCGGTTTGTTCCATGAAAAACTCAAAAGCAATGCTTTTTTACGGTGATATTAACGTTATCGAGGAAAACGGCGTTAACTGGGTAAAAACTTTCAGGGATACCGATAAAATCACCCTTACCTCCAACTGTCTTTGCCATCAGGCGGTATTTTACAGGAAGGAATTATTCCAAAAAATCGGGAATTATGATGAAAACTACCCCATTTGCGCTGATCATGAGCTTAACCTGAGAGCTTTAATTAAATATAACCTTCGGGCACAATATATTCCGGTAATAGTGTGTAATTTCACCATGGGAGGGTATAGCACCAGCCGTAAAAATATTAAGAATACATCCCTGGAAGTCCGCAGGATTGCACTTATTCATTACGGGAAATTCCGCTGCAAACTGCTCAGGTTGATTATATATACACTGCGAAATATTTCCGGCCGGAAGGTTAAAACCGTCTTAAGGCGCGTAATTACCGGTATTTTGGGCTTGAATTTATGAAAAAGCAAAAAAGAAGCGGTTTTAAACCGCTTCTTTTGACATATCAAAACTTATACCTGCATTTTTCATTCTTTGCAGAACCTCTTTAAGCCGTTCTTCATCCACGGTGAGCGCAATTCTAAAGAACCCTTCACCCATAGGCCCGTAACCCGTTCCCGGAGGTACTACCACGGCGGCTTTTTCCAGCATTATCCCGGCAAAGTCCCCGGATGTCATATCTTTAGGCACGGGCAGCCAGAGATAGAAGGTCGCCACGGGGTCTTCAAATTCCCAGCCCATTTCCCTGAGTCCCTTAGTAACCAGGTCACGGCGTTTTTTATACATATTGTTCAGTTTGTCTATTTCTTCCTGCGGAGTTTCCAGGGCAATAATCCCCGCTTTTTGAACAGCTTTGAAAGCGCCGCTGTCTATGTTGTTTTTAATCACCTTAAGCGCGTTCATTGGCTTTTCACCGCCTGCTGCCCAGGCAATCCTCCAGCCTGTCATATTATAAGTCTTACTATGCGAGAAAAACTCCAGGCAGTAGTCTTTTGCGCCTTCTATCTGCAGAAAACTCGGCGCTACATAGCTATCGTAGGTCATTTCGCAATAGGCCTGGTCGTGGCAGATTAAAATATTATATTTTTTAGCAAAATCAAGGACTTTTTTAAAATAATCAAGGTTAGCAACAGCCCCGGTGGGGTTATTGGGGTAATTTAAAAACATTAATTTTGCTTTTTGGGCAATCTCTTCAGGGATTTTGTCCAGGTCGGGAAGATAGTTGTTTTCCGGGCCTATCGGCATAAAATAAGGGATTCCGCCTGCCAGGTAGGTTGCGTTCCTGTAAACCGGATAAGCAGGGTCAGGCACTAAAGTGTAATCACCTTCGTCTATAAAGGCCATAAACACGTGCGCAATGCCCTCTTTTGAGCCGATCATAGCAAGGATTTCAGTATTAGGATCCAGGTTGACGCCAAACCTTTTATTCATCCAGCCTGCACATGCCTGCCTGAACTCTTTTGTACCCTGGTAAGGCGGGTAATTATGGGTAGAAGGGTCATCAATCGCTTCATGCATTGCTTTTACTATATTAGGAAAGGTTGGAGTGTCAGGGTCGCCGACCCCCAGGCTTATTACATCAATTCCCTTTGCTTTTGCCTCGTCAATTTTTTTATCTATTTCCACAAAAAGATAAGGCGGTATTCTGTCAATCTTCTTTGATGGCTTCATTTTTATCTCCTTTGCCTTATTTTACATACAGAATAAAAGTTTATTCAGGAAAATGCAAAAATTCTCGATTTTTGTCGGGGGTTCAGTATAAAAAAATCCCCCTGTCCAAAACATTTAAAATGTTATATGAATAAAAATTTTCTTTTTATTCCTTATTTAAAAATATATCAAAAATAAGCTAAAATTTAAATTTTTACCTCAAGTGAATAAAACAGCTCATTTCTCGCTGGCTGCTGTCGATAACTTTTTAACAAGAGTGTATCTACCATTATTACCCACTACCATATTTCTTCCTTCGTCTTTTGCTTTGTAAACAGCACTATCACTGAGTTTTTCCGCTTTTGCAAATGTTTCTTCAAATAAATCACGGAATTCGCTTGAAGAGCTATTTTTTAATAAGCTTTCGGCATTTTTATGCTCCAGTTTGGGTACGAACGTGGAAACTCCAATACTTACGGTTAACATACGCTTTAACCTGCCTTCCCCGGTAAGGGCGTTTGTCTGTTCTTCAAGTTCTTTTCTTATATTATCCGCAATTTCAAGAGTTTCTCTATAAGATTTGCCTGTCACAAGGCCTATAAATTCCTCACCACCTACTCTGTAAGCTTTTCCATTCTTTCCAAGAGTTTCTTTTACGACACGCGCATATTCCTGAAGGGCTGTATCGCCCTCTTTGTGCCCAAATTCGTCATTATATGACTTGAACTTATCCAGGTCAAAAGTTAATACGGAAATAGGCTCCTGGTTTTTGCAAGCCTGTGTAAAGGATTTAACCCTATCTCTCTGGTAAGCCCTTTTATTTAACAACCCGGTTAATGCGTCCTCATAAATCAGTTTATCTACTTTAGCCGCAAAATTTTCAATTCTTTGCTTTACATAACGACTTGCGTCTTGACGGTTTAATCCATAAAAAAATGAAATCGGTTTTGAAGCAGTTTCCATTCCTAATTTTTCTTCTGCTTTGTAAATCCCGTCATTCACGCTAAGAGCTACTTTTCCCGCGTCTGTTAGCCTGTCATCCGGTTTTCTTTGCCCGAATGACAGGTTATCCCATTTAATTGGAATTAAATTCATATTAGCCGACATTTATAAATTAGCTCCTATGTCTTTATCTATTAAACATAAGAGAGCTAAAAAAAAAATTTGCCAAATTTTAAGTTAAGATTTGTTAAGATTGTGTAGTTGTCTTATCTCCCCAATCAGCGACCAGATGGAAGTGTCTTTCACCCGAATGTCCGCCAGGGTCCCAACCATATCCTTATCGCCGGGAAAGTGCACTATCTTGTTGCTTCTCGTACGCCCGGTCAGTATGATTTCGCCGTCTTCTTCCTTAAACCCCTCTACCAGGACTTCAAGTGTCCTGCCCAGGTACTTTTCCTGGGATTTTTTGACAACTTCCCGCACTTTTTTATTCAGGATATTTAATCGTCTTTTTCTCTCATCATAGGGAACCTGGTCTTTCCATACAGCGGCGGGGGTCTGTTTTCTGGGAGAATAGGCAGCTGTATTGCAGTGGTCAAAAGTAATTTTATCAAGGACTGATAGGGTTTCCCCGAACTGTTCCTCGGACTCCCCGGGAAATCCCGCTATGAAATCGGAAGTTAACCCCACGTCAGGCATTTCCCGCTGGATTTTTCCCGTAAGCTCAAGGTATTCTTCCCGTGTATACGGACGCCGCATCCTTTTCAGGACTTCCGTGCTGCCTGACTGCATTGGTATATGGAAATATTCGCAAACCTTGCCTAAATCCCTGACAGTATAAATAAGTTCGTCTGTAATATCAGCAGGATGCGAAGTTACAAAACGGATCCTGAGTATTTCATCTATGTTATTCAGCTCTTTTAAAAGGTTTGCAAGGTTTATGTCCGGATTATCGATGTCATTTCCGTAAGAATCTACAGTCTGGCCCAGCAGGATAACTTCCCTGAATCCTTCAGATGCGATTTGCCTTGCCTCTTTGATAATATCCCCGGGCATCCTGCTTCTCTGCCTTCCCCGGGTGTAAGGGACTACGCAGTATGTGCAAAAATAATCACACCCTTCAATTACCGGAAGCCACGCTGAAATACCTTCCCTGCGGTTAGGGTTACAGCTTTCATCAACATCAACGGGGGTTTTGGAGATTGAACATACCCTATCTTCGCTATTAAGTCTTTCTAAAAGAAACGGGAGTTCGCAAATATTTTGCGTGCCAAAAATAAGGTCAACTTGCGGAGCTTTTGCGAAAACTTTTTCCTTTGTCTGCTGGGCAACACATCCGCACATGGCGATTTTCAGACCGGGATTTTTCTTTTTAAGCTTTTTCCATACTCCTAAATAGCTATAAGCCTTGTTTTCAGACATTGCCCTGATGCTGCAGGTGTTCATTATTAAGAGCGACGACTCTTCCGGAATTGAAGTTTCCTGGTAACCCATATTCTCGAGGATTCCGGAAATTTTTTCAGAATCCGACTTGTTCATCTGACAGCCCAGGGTTTCTATATAAAAAGTTTTCTCGCTCATAACTCTTATTTTCACTTACTATGGTTTAGATCTGGCAATATCCTACTACAAAAGCTCTAAAATTGCGCTAAAAGTAATTTCTCAAGTTAAATAACTCGAGTCGCGAATTAATTTGTAAAAGCGAAAATTTTACAACCCACCCCCAACCCCCTCCCTTCTAAAGGGAGGGGGCTAGTTT
>JANQIY010000392.1 GCA_028281965.1 Candidatus Gastranaerophilales bacterium | reverse complement strand
GCAAAAACAAAAAAATTTCGTCCTGAGCGGATTCAGGACTGGTTTTTTAATACGATTTTTTCAAGACTATGATAGCACATACCATAGAAAGGTTTAATTATGAATTATTTACTTTTCCGCAAGGGCCGCTTCAAGAACCCCCAGGCTGTAGCTGTCGGCAACTATCCAGCTCAGAATTTCATCCTGCGGTATTTCCAGCGCCTCAGAAATTTTTTTAAGAACAGAAGCTGACATCCCGATTTTGCCGGTAATCATTCTGTTTAACCCGCTCTGGCCATATTTTATTTGCATTGCCAGGTTAGTTCTGGACATATACTTTTCTCTCAGGATTTCGTCTATTTTGGTTGTTAAAAGCCGTTTTCGTTTATACGGAAACTCTTTGCGGTTTTTAACCGCAAGCTCTATAACTTCTCTTGAGTATTTATCAGCTAATATCCAGATTTCCAGCTCTTCTTTTGATATTTCAAGTATAGGCAAAAGTTTTTCTATGGCATTTTGCGAGAAAGAGCTCTTTCCATGCAGCATTTTATGAAGGGCTCCGCTGGAGAAATTTATTTTTTTTCCTAATTTATAAATGGTTAAATTCTTTTCTTTTAAAATCTTTTTTATTCTGGAAGAGGTGGTTTGCATGTAATTTAAACTCCCAATAATTTCAGTGATGAATTTTGGCTTGACAATTTTTATAACCTTGGCTAAACTTAAGATGCAGGAAAATAAAATTAGTTCCTGAATCCAAACAAAAAAATTTCGTCCCGAGCTATTCAGGACTGGTTTTTAATATGATTTCTTCAGGACTATGATAGCACATATCATAGAAGAAAGGTTTAATATGATAGATTTTTTAACTCTTATTAATTCAATCGGAAATGATTTGAAGATTTCAATTGACGATCTGATCAATCAAATCATTATTAACTCGAATCTCTAATTGCATACATGCAACATTTGCCAAAACCCACCCACAGCCACCCTAAAGGAGGAAAAGAGGCTCCGCCTCTTTTCGATTCTCTATAATTTTTTGGCAAATGTTGCTCAGTCATATCCTGGCTTTTGACTAATTCGCGACTCAAGTTAATTAGAGATTGAGGTTT
>JANQIY010000364.1 GCA_028281965.1 Candidatus Gastranaerophilales bacterium | reverse complement strand
CCCATTTTTGCCTCGCGCTCAATCTCGAGCTCAAGCAGCAATGGATTGGTTTCATGAGCGGGATATAACCCGCCGGCACGAGGATTGTTCAGTTTTTTTTGAACGCTCCTCTTTACCACCGTTTTTTTCACGTCAAACCGATTCAGTTTTACCTGATAACCGGTTTTTTTTGCAGAACGCGATTTTGACGGTATTACAGACGGTGTTACAGAATTCATATTTCCCTTGTCATTCGACAAGGTAATTACCGTATCACTCGATGTTTTTTTGAGTGACGGCAATTTTTTGAATTGCCCGAAAGCGGTACTTGCTGTAAAAACAACAAGCAGAAAAATAAAAATAAAAGAAAAAATGCGCATAAATCCTCCAAATTAATTAAAAAGTTGTAAATTTAAAACTGCCTTATATTTATCACACACTTGATAATATGTCAATATGTTATCCACAAAAAACAAGCCCTCTCGATTCCAAAGAATGAGAGGGTAAAATATTACATGTAACTCATTTATTGCGCCCTTGAATTGGCGATCAAATCCTCTATTTCAGAAACTTTAATCCGCGCTTTCACATTGCCGTCATTAAAATCAACCCATGGAGACGATATTAATTTCCGAATAATCTCGGTTTTATTAACATTCGTCGTATCTATGCTTCCATCCGGAAACGCAAGTTTTGTATTTTGGGTCATATTATACGACACAAAAGCCGCGAACAGCTTTTGTTTGTCAGACACGCCGACAAGTACTTCAACCGGTGTAACCGGTATCTGTCCAGAATATTCGGATAACGCATTAGCTAATGAATCCGTTTTCAGGAGCAATACCCTGTTTGCGGAATCCAATAGCGTAATTTTAGCTTCAAGTTTCTTTTTTTCTTTTTTCAAATCAGCAACTTGATTTTCGAAAACTTCATAATCGCTTTTTAATATGGACACTTGATTTTTTAATTGTTCAACCTTCGGATCTAAAACAAAATAATTGAACCCTATATAATTCAACACAAACCCTATAAAAAAAATACAAACAAATAAAAATGTCCACAAAAGCCATTTAAAATTTTTCTTTTTTGTTCCTTTTCCCGTCTTTTCAGGTTCGGGAAGATTTTGATCTTTGGAAATATCACCCATAACATCCCCCTTTTTTTAAAATTATGTAAAATATCTACACATATACACAATCATATATTTGATTTTGAGTCAATAGTGTTATACACAAGTAAAACCGCATCCTCAGATGCGGTTTTTGAGAAAATAAATCATTCATTTTACCATCCGAACTTAGAAAAAAATGATGGATAGTTTAACACTATCGGAACGAAGCGGAAAAGCCAATTTACTCGGCCATTTTTCCGGTGAAATATTTTTCACCGTTCCGTCCGAATACGTCGCAATTAGCGACATTCCGGTGAT
>JANQIY010000354.1 GCA_028281965.1 Candidatus Gastranaerophilales bacterium | reverse complement strand
AAGCAGGGACTGCACGTTGTTTCGCTGTCCATTTCGCCTGCTTCGCGCCTCTTTTCGATTCTCTATAATTTTTTGGCAAATGTTGCATAGTCATATCCTAGCTTTTGGCTAATTAGCAACTCAAGTACTCCTGTATTTAAAATCATAATAATTATTTTTTACGGGTCAATATTTTAAAAAAACTAAGCTATACCTGAATAAGTTATGTTTTCATCTCTTTTTTGAGAAAATTTCAAAAAATACAACTCGTGATTCGATATAAACTCGAGTTGCTAATTGCATAGTCATATCCTGGCTTTTGGCTAATTGGCAACTCAAGTGATATAAGTATCTTTTTATTAAAATAATTTACTTTGAATATTTTTTGGGCTAAACTTTACAACAAAGTAATTAAAAACAGTTTATTAAGAGCTTTACGCTTACTATTTTGGTTTATTAGTAGTTGTTTAAGTTTTAATTAATTATATAAAGGAAAAAGAGGACAAAGTAAATGACTAATCAAGCTGTTATGAGTGGGATAGAAGAGAGTAATTTTCAGTTAACAGAAGAACAGCAGGATATAAGGCAATGCGTAAGGGAATTCGCTGAGTCTGTAATTGCCCCCAGATCCGCTGAAATAGATGAAACAGCAAAATTTCCGTTTGATATATATAAAGAAATGGTGGAAAGCGGCCTTGTTGGGCTTCCTTATCCTGAAGAATACGGCGGGGGAAACGCTGATCCCGTTACTGAGGCTATTCTTGTAGAGGAACTTTCAAGGGTTGACCTTTCCTGTGCGCTGGCATGCCTTGTGAACACATTAGGAAGCAAACCGATTTTACTTGGCGGAACTGAAGAGCAAAAACAAAAATACATTTCCCGCATAACCTCCGGTGAAAGCATGTGCGCTTTTGGCCTAACAGAAGCCGGAGCAGGCAGTGATTTTATGGGAATTAAAACCAGGGCTGTAAAACAGGGCGATAAATACATCATTAATGGCACAAAGCTTTTCATAAGCCACGGTAATATTTCTGATATATGTACAGTTTTTGCCAAGACATCACCGGAACCGGGACTTAAAAGCCTTAGCTGTTTTATTGTAGAAAAAGGATTCCCCGGGTTTAAAGTAGGTAAAACCGAGCATAAACTGGGAATCAGGGGTTCTGAAACTGCCGAGTTGATTTTTGAGGATATGGAAGTTCCCGCTGAAAACCTTCTTTCTAATGAGGGTTCAGGCTGGAAGCTTGCTATGAATACACTTGATACCTCAAGACCGGGAGTTGGGGCTCAAGGGGTAGGAGTTGCCCAGGGTGCTCTTGATTTTGCGTTCAAGTATGCAAGGGAAAGAGTCCAGTTTAACCAGCCAATCGGCGATTTTGAAGCTGTTCAGAATATGCTGGTTAATATGGCGATTAAGGTTGAGGCTGCAAGACTTCTTGTCTACAAGGCTGCTACTCTCGTTTCCCAAAATGACAAGGCTAAGAGTATGTATGCTGCCCTTTCAAAATGCTATGGCGGGGATATAGCAATGGAAGTCACAAATGATGCTGTGCAGGTACTTGGAGGATACGGGTTCACCAAGGAATTCCCGGTCGAAAGAATGATGAGGGACGCAAAAATCACACAGATTTATGAAGGGACTAACCAGGTACAGAGAATGGTTATTTCAAGACACCTTCTCAAAGCTTATAAATAATTCGAGTTTAATAGATTCTAAAAAACAAAGGAAGCGGAGAGAAATCTCCGCTTCCTCACTAGAGTAGTGTAAAAAGTTAGTTAGGTCAATTATTTGCAGGCGCTCCGGCAGCCAAATGCAACTGAAAGAATTTCATCAGGGTTAATCTGAGCAACTCTTGAGCCGTCAGGTTTAACCACATAAGCGATTTCATCTCCAGTTACCTTGACAATACCTACAGTACCGCTGAGAGCTGTTCTTACAACGTCAAACGGTCCTACGATGAGATCCTGGAATGCCATTAAGTAGCTTCTGCCGGCGGCTGAAAGCTCAGCATTAAGGAGTTCATTGTTTCCGTTAGCAATGTTGGTCAGGAAGTTTTCAACCATGTTTGATGTAACTATAACAGCGCCACCAACTGTTCTTCCAGCAACACCGGCAACTTTACCGGGCCAGCTGAACGGCCATGCGAAGAGTCTTCCGAAAATATTCGGGTTATCTTCTTCTACGACTGTAGCAGAAAGAATTTCATTAGGAAGAGCCGCAACGCAACCAGATTTTTTATCGCCAATTTCTGTAAATTGAAGTCTGATAGCGCCTCTGTTACCTATTCCAGGTCTGATAACTTCTGATACTTTACCTCTAACGATAGTTCCTGCAGGGAAGTGCACTCCGTCAATGTTAGCAGCTTCTGTTGTTTTTGCAACAATACGGTCGCCAACTTCACTTGTTCTTGCGGAAACTATATCATCAAACTGCATTTTAAGTGTCGGAATAGTAGATGTGACAATCTGTGGTTGTAACTGAGCAGCTGCGCCTGTAGGACAAACTTCCGGACAGTCAAGAGCCAGGGCAATCCTTAAGTTTTCAACCATAGTGGCAACTTCTGCTCTTGTTGCGCTGTTGTTAGGCATAATTCTGTCACAGTTAGGCAGGTTACAGATTAAGCCTGCATCAAGAGCTTCAGCTACAGAGAGCGCAGCCCATCCCGGTACCTGGTTTGCGTCAGGATAAGCGCTCAGTATCTGTTGAGCTTCACATTGCGTTATTTCACCGGGAATAGCCTTGGCCATAATGCTCAGAGCTTCAGCCCTGCTTACGGCTTTATCAGGTTTAAATGAGCAATCAGGATATCCTGCCATTAAACCTCTATTGTAGGCTTTATCGATATCAGCATTTGCCCAGTGGCCTAAAGGAACGTCACTGAAGATTTGCTGCTGGAAATCAGGAACATCTTGCAGTTCAAGACCGGCAACGAGAGCGCTTGCGAGTTCGTCTCTCAGGATAGGGAGACATGGCTTGTATGTGCGGTCAGGATATCCTGCAAGAATACCTTTAGCAGCAAGCTTACTGATATCACAACCCTGAGTTACGCTGTTAGTAACATCCGGGAACTGGCTAGGAACCGGGCAAGCACCGCCTGTAGGACAAGGTGTAGGGCATGACGGGCAAACCGGACAGGCAGCGCCTGTAATCTCAGGTACTAATACAGGAACAAGAGCTGTTCTCTGGATTTGTATACCGCTTGATGTTTGAATTGATATAGGTTTACCGCTTAACTGACTGCCAATACCTGTCTGACAGGGGTCACACGGATTACATGGACAAGCTGCCCCCATAGGTGCGATCGGTTGACAACATGGATTGCAAGGAGATACAGGGCAAGCTGCTCCCATAGGTACGATCGGTTGACAACATGGGTCGCAAGGAGATATAGGACAAGCTGCTCCCATAGGTGCGATCGGTGGGCAACATGGATTGCAGGGAGATATGGGGCAGGCTGCTCCCATAGGCGCGATCGGCTGGCAACATGGGTCGCAGGCAGATATGGGGCAGGCCGCTCCGGAAATTGCCATGGGGTTCATTGAAAAAGCCCCGCTTGCTCCGCATGGGTTACATGCTGCTGATTGAAGTATTTTTGTTGTATTAGGCGTGTTGCACCTGAATATTTGTGTTCCGTTTTTAACCTGTGTAGGACATACAGGGCAAAGACCCGCAGCTCCTCCAATCTGGTCTTCAGGGTAAATGGTAAGGGCTCCGCACTGAGGAACTCCTGCAAGTCCATTTCCTGCTGCGTTAACAGCTAAAGGTTCTTCATCTCCACCGATTTGGACTAACTGACGGCCTTTAGGCATAACCAGGCTGGAACTTCCAATATCAGGGAACGCATAAGCCTGTCTTCTAAAGATCTCTGCGTTAGGAGCACAGTTAGGTAAACATGCCTCTATAGGAGCACATATAGGAGCCGCGCCTCCAGGACATGCCTGAGGTATTGTTACAGGACTGTAAACTTCCTGAGGACAACTGGCCTGGGGCATTATAATGACTGGAGACACAGGGATGGCCGCTCCTGTAGGACATGGGCATGGTTCTACCGGACATGGCATAGGACAAGGCATTTCCTGCCTGGGCGGCGGACATACCGGGGCTGCCGCTCCAACCTGGTCTGCCTGAGCAATTCCGCCTAATGTCATTATTCCTAAAGACAATGCGGCTGCTGCTGATAATTTTTTCAAGTTCATAAAAACCTCCTTAACAACTACAATTGATAAAAGATGTAAATCTTTACTTAAATCCTTAATGTTTTAATGTTCACTAATTTACAAACGTTTTTCCCTGTATTTTCTCCCTCCAATTTTTATTAAAACTAAGCTAAAATTTTTTCTTCTGATTAGATTATTAAGTCTTTATACTTGCATATTCATTGCCGGATTTTCTTATTCTTTAAGACAGTTATTAGTATAGTTTTTTGTGGTTAAGCAATAGTAGTATTAGGTCATAGTTTTTAGCCCTGCCGGTTAATGTAAAATTAAAATTCAAATATTAACCAACTTTTTTAAGTTTTTTGGCTAAATATCCGATTAATAAAGAAAATGTCTAATTATTAATCTAATTGTATTTAAGGACTTTTAATGATTAAAAAACAATTACCCATTTTAGTATTTTTTTTAATGTTGTTTATTGCCACTTCGACTAAGGCAGGTGATTTAAAACCCGGGCTGCAATACTATAATTCATCCCAATATCACCGTGCTGAAGAGTATTTTAGAAAAATTACACATTCAGAACCCATGAACTACTCGGCTAAATACATGCTTGCTGTCAGCCTGGTAAACCTCTACAGGTTCGATGAAGCAAGGGAAATTTATAAGGATGTTATTAATAACTCAAACAATGAAAGGCTCGCAAGTCTTTCTAGTAAAGGATTAAGCAATATAGCAGGGTTTCAGCCGGCCTCTTCTAAAGGTTTCAAAAAAAGCCCGGAAAGAATTGCAAAACAAGCCATTGCAAGCAGCAGTGCTTATAAAACCGATATATACTTTAATAAAAAAGGCAGCTCAATTATTGTTGATAATGTTATAGTAAATGATAGACTGGTAAGCAAATTTATACTCGATACCGGCGCCACTTATACGTCAATTTCAAAAGCAGCAGCCTCAAGTCTTGGGATTTCAACAAAAAATGCCAAAAAATTAAAAATAATGACCGGAAGCGGTTACCTGCAAGCGCCTCTCGTTAAAGTTTCCAAAATAGAAGTAAACGGAATGGTCGTAAATAATGTAAATGTCCTTATAATGGACCTGCCGCTGCACAGCAATAAAAACGGTAAACAGGTAGCAGGCTTGCTTGGATTAAGCTTTTTGGAGAACTTCAAGTTTGCGGTTAATCTTACAGAGGGCAAGCTTACACTGGAGCGAAATTAATTTCCGATAAGACTTCCCATTATTTAACCTGAATGACGGGTTAGCTAAAAATCAATCATAGCCTAGAGCCTATCCGAGAAATAAAACAATAAACGATCAATGTCATTATTGCGAGCAATCCGCAAGCACGGGGCAGGCTTCCTCGAATGACCGGTGTTTGCCCTTACCTGCTTTTGCCTATAAATTATTTCTTGGATAGGCTCTAAGCAGGTAACAAAAAATTTTCTTTACAACTTATAAAAGCATTGAATATTTACTTTTGTTGTTAATTATAGTAATATTTATAACTGGAAAAATCTGTAAAACCAGGCCGAAGTGGTGAAATTGGTATACACGCATGGTTCAGGGTCATGTGGGCCTAGCCCTTGTGGGTTCGAGTCCCACCTTCGGCAGTTAATTTAAGTAGATTTTAAATTTTACCGAAAATTTAAATAACATAACCACCTTAATTTAAACCGGTTTAAGTGTAATTATATTGAAATAGGAGAATAGCTATTAGTAACGGTAAAATCACAGGAACAAAGCAGCAGCCTGAAATTAATGAAAGAATTAGAGCAAGGGAAGTACTGCTAATTGATGATCAGGGAAATAATATGGGAGTTATTAAAACTTCAGAAGCCCTTGAAATGGCATATGGAAGAGGACTTGACCTTGTAGTTGTCAGCTCGGAAAGAGAAACTCCCGTTGCAAAAATAATTGATTACGGAAAATACAAATTCGAAACAGAAAAGCGGGCAAAAGATGCGAAAAAGAAGCAGCACACCCCGGATGTTAAAGAAGTAAAAATGCGCTATAAAATTGACGTGCATGATTACAATGTAAAGCTTAAAAATATAAAGAAATTTCTTGTTTCCGGGAATAAGGTAAAAATTGTTATTATGCTTAGAGGTCGGGAGATTCAGCATACCAGTATGGCTTTTGACCTTATGAACAGAATCAGCCGGGATCTAGAGGAAGAAACTTTCATAATTGAAAAGAAAGCATCTATGGAGGGTAAAAACGCAATTATGATCCTTGCCCCCGGTAAATCAGCATAAAAAATTTTAAAGAGGCGGAATTTAATTAAATTCCGCCTCTTTTTGCCAGTAATCCTTTATCTTGAAGAAAGCAATGCCGGATCAGGATTTTTCTTATATTGGTTGTAAAATCTCATAACATAGTTTACATACTGACGGGTCTCGTTATAAGGAGGAACTCCGCCGTATTTTTGTACTGCTCCGGGGCCTGCATTATATGCGGCAAGCGCAAGCCTGTCTGAACCAAACATCTTTTTCATCATTTTAAGATATTTTATTCCGCCGCAAATATTTTGCTCTACTTTGTATGGATTTACTTTTAAATCCTTTGCTGTTTGAGGCATAAGCTGAAACAAACCTATAGCCCCGGCGTGACTTTTCGCATTACAGTTAAATCCTGACTCCTGTTTTGCTACGCTGAGCGCAAGATAAGGACATAATCCCTGTTTCTTGGCTTCTTGAACAATTCTCTTCTTAATAAAGTCCTTAGAATAAGTTGATTTGCTTGGAGCAGCTTCTGAACTGTTAAAAAATCCGTTTAAACAAAACAAAAATGCACAAGCAACGAGATACGCTAATAATTTTTTAAAATTCATCCTTTTCCCTCTTCTAAATTTTCTCTTACCCAAAACCGCATAAAATCTGAATACTTGATGTATTATTTTGCACAGTTATACGTAAAAAATTATTATTGTTATACTTTGGACGAGAAAAGAAAATTTATGTTCCAAAAAAATTATACTTTTTTTTATTGATTTTAAATTTCATTAGAAAATATAAGGATAATTTTCCAGAGTAAGAAAAATTGGCAGAAGTGGCCTCAATAGATTGGTGAAACTTTCTCAAAATCCGCTTCCTCAAAATACTTCAGGCCTGTCAATCCTCCTTATGATAAGATAAAACCTAAAAAGCATACTAAAAATATTTCTATAAGATGTTGAAATGCATTTTCAAAAGGCAGTAATTTGAATCAAATGATTTTAGGGAAGAAAATTTCAAATGAGTTGGAGTTATCAAAGGACGAGGTTTTAAGCTGGGCAGTGGCTGACAAATACAGCCTGCAAATCCTGGAATCAGCGCTAAGATGCTATTAAGCTGCTTATATTTCTTCCTTATATAGACATGGTTTTGTCTTTTAGTATAATAAAACGTTTTTATTTCCTCTTTTATAGTAATGAATTTTCAAGCAACCGGTTTTAAAATTTGTTTGGCCTCTTATTAACAGAGGAAATAAAACTATGAATAAGAGAGAATTCTACCTGGTTGCCGTTATTGTAATGTATATTTATCTGGCGTTTATTTTTCATGTAAACCTGAAAAACTTTATTAATGTGCAAAAAGACCCTCATGCCGAGTTTACAATAAATATATTTTAATAATAAAACGGTTCAGCTATTATACTGGCATGATCTTAGTATTCGGCGTAATTGTGGGCATAGATATTTTTATTGAATAAAATCTCTGCTGTTTTGAAGATTTCCGTCTCTTCGGGATTATCTTTGTTGTATGAAAGGTCTTCCAGTTCGCCGAATTCCCGCATAAGAGCGTGCAGGCTTATTAGAGAGTTATCTGAGTCTTTTTCGGGCGTTTGATTTTTTATAACCTTAATAACTCTCAGAAGCTCGCTGTCAAAAGCGTCGACAATAGCCGAATCCAGGCCGCAGCCCATCGCCATTACGCAGAAAACCCGGTTGATCAGAGGCCTGATTTCCTTCGGACTCCCGTTTGAAATGTTGGAAAGTCCGATAGTCGTCATAACAGGCGGGTCAAAGGATTCCTTAAATACTCTTATTGAGTCAAGGGCTGCCATTACCTGTGACTGGTCGACATTTACCGGTAAAACCAGAGGGTCAAGGAAAATTTTTGAATTATCAATGCCAAGTTCCATAGTCCTTTCAAGGATTATGGAAGCTATTTCGATTCGGCCGTCAGGGTCTTTGGGTATGCCTGTTTCATTACTCAGAGTTAATGCTATCAGGTTGGTATTATACTCAGCTGCAAGTTTTGTGACTGACTCAAGTCTTTCGGGATCGCCGCTGGCGCTGTTTAAAAGACAGTTTTCGGGGTTGGGATGGGCTTTAAGACCGGCTTCCATTTCCAGGGCGTTTGTCGTGTCAAACGAGAGGTTTACGTTCATTTCGTTCATTATGGTAGATGTCAGCCATTGCATAGTACCTGCCCAGGCTTTTCTTGCGGGGCCGATATTAAGGTCTATCCAGTCAATTCCTGCTTCAGCCTGTTTTTTTGCCATATCAAGCACATACGCAGAATCCCTGTTTTCTATTGCAGTTTTTGTCTTTTTAGAAATTATATGTATATTTTCGCCGATTAGCTTCATTTTTCACCTCCGGGTCTTTATTTAACTCAAATTGCTAATTATATTTTTTCAAAATTCCTTAAAATGCCCACCCTGAAGGTGGGCGGCGGCTTCATGAATGAGGCTGTGCTCCCGCTAACGCAGAGCCGCCGCCTCTTTTTTATAAATTTTAAGGAATTTTGAATCATTCATACTAAGCCTTTCAGCTATTTAACCCGAATCACGAATTAGCTTAAAAGCAATTATAACAAGGTTTTAAATGGAGTTAAAATTTAAATTTTATTGAAATAAATTTTGCAAAATCATAAA
>JANQIY010000198.1 GCA_028281965.1 Candidatus Gastranaerophilales bacterium | reverse complement strand
TGCGATGCCGAAGAATTTTTTCCGCTGTCCTTATTGAAATTTTAACTCCATTTAAAACCTTGTTATAATTGCTTTTAAGCTAATTCGCGACTCGAGTTAATTAGCAACTCAAGTAAAATAAGAAGTAAAAATTTATTGTTACCTACTTAAAGTGGTTCTGGACAGGATTAACAAGAAAATAGAAGACTGTAACAACAGCAGCGGTTTGCCTTATAAAATCTCGGTGAGTCTTGGGTTTACCGTATGCAGCCCTTCTGATAATAAGTCGATTGATGATTATATAGCTGAAGCTGACCAGGCTATGTATAAAAACAAGCTTGAACATTATAAAAACGTTCAATAGACTCGTATTAGGTAAATTTAATGCTTTTTAGTTAACCAAACTGATTCTGAGATCAATTATCTTCATCAGTATCTTCAGTTTTCAAGTCTTCATTGATAAGTTTTTTGAAATCGGAAGGTTTTATATCACGAACAAAATCCTTGAATTCCTCAGTTTCTTTTTCGTCGCGCTCAATGTCCGTGGAAATTGTTCCGCCCATAACGACGTTAGGGGTTACAAAAATGGGAGTCTTGTTTTTCAGGGCAATTGCTATAGCATCAGAAGGTCTTGCGTCCAGCTCCTGTTTTTCGCCGTTTTCGTTTTTTAGAAAAATTGTAGCGTAATATGTGCTTTCATTAAGATCGTTTATTTCAATTTTTTCAATTGAATTGCCTGTCAAATCAAGGATGTTGCAAATAAGGTCATGCGTCATAGGCCGGGGAGTTTCGACACCCTCCATGATTCTGATGATTGCGCTGGCTTCTGCCTGTCCAATCCATATAGGCAATGCCCTTCTGTTTTCATGATCGTTTAAAATCACTATAGGAGAGCCTGTGCGGGTGTCTATCGCTATTCCCATTATATGCATTTCAATCATAATAAAATTATTCCATACTTAAACAGCTCAGTCTTTTAATAAATCATCCGGTATCTATGATAACATTTTATCAGTAATGGCGTCTAAACTTTTAAAAAAGCCATAGTCTCACTTAATTTTAAAAACAAATAAACTTTAAAGAATCCTGAAAGTGTCTGAAAAGAATATTCATAACCTGATAAATATTTTAATAGCAAAGTCCCTGAAATTCAAAAAGCTTGTAAAAAACCTTGAAAACAGGAAAACGGTTTATGTAACGGGCTTAACAGGTTCCGCTCGGAGCTTTTTTGTCTCACAGGCAATAAAAAACCTTGATAAACCGGTATTTGTGGTCATGCCGGATATTGCGACCGCCCTGAAGTATACCCGGGAAATCAGGGTATTTTCCGGCAAAAAAACGCATTTTTTGCCGCCCCAGGAAGCCTCGCCTTACGAGCAGGTATACTCAGACCCGGAAGTCACAAGGCAGCAGCTTAAAGCTCTTCAGGAGTTTCAGGCTAAAGAGGCTCAAATTATTGTAACGCCGGCTAAAAACCTTTTAAGTACTTATCTTTCAAAAAAAACAGCCAAAAAAAATTCAATAAAACTGGAGTTAAAAGCTGCCGCCGACCCGTTTGAAACTGCGGAAAAGCTTATTCAGCTGGGCTACAGAAGGACAACCACAGTGGTAGACCCGGGCGAATTCAGTCTGAGGGGTGACATTTTAGACATTTATCCCATTTCCGGGGAACCGGTCAGGGCGGAGTTTTTTTGCGAGGAAGTGGAGAGTTTGCGGGTGTTTAACGTAGATTCCCAGAGATCAGTAAAGAAAATCACCAGTATTGTAATAGATCCCAGGTATAAACTTCTAATAACTCCTGATAAAAAGGATGTTTTAATGAATAACTTGCTTAAAGCTTCATCTAAACAGGCTGAAATGTTATCAGATTCCGCAAAAGAAACCCTGGAAGAGTATATTAATAATTTTATATCTCTTTTTGAAGCTGATACCTATACAGAAGGCATAGAGTACTTTGCCCCATTTTTAAATGACGTTATGAGTGATATTTTCGACTATTTCCCTGAAGATACCGTAATTTTTATGCATGAATCCTCGGAAATTCTTCATAAACTTGAGATTCAGGATGATAAATATATGGAGGAATATCAAAAAAACCTGGAGGAAGGTCTGGCGGTGAAACTTCCATATCTCCTTCATCGTAAGGATAAGCAGGTTTTAGAAAAGCTTTATAAATATCCGGCGTTGCGTCTTGATAGCTTTATAGATGATGAAGCTGAGATTACAGAGGAAATTGACAATGTCTTGCCGCCCAAATTCCTTGCTGATCTGTATAACGCCTGTGATTACATCAAGGATCTAAAAAACAAAGGATATTTTGTCCTTATTGATACTGAATACCCGCATAGAGTAGCTGATTCGCTGAAAGAAACGGAATGTCCCTGCCTGGTTTCGGAAAATGAAACCAGCCCGGAAAGGCTTTTGCAAACAAGAGAAATCATGGTTTCTCATATTGGATTTGAAGAAGGATTTATTATTCCGGAAATTAAACTGGCGGTACTTACTGATGTTGAGCTTTTCAATAAAAAACTTAAGAAAGCCACACTTGGTAAGCGGACTTCCAGGAAAGAAAGCATAGATTACCTTGTTTCAGTCAATGATTTAAAAGAAGGGGACTTTATTGTCCATTCCAAACACGGAATAGGTAAGTTTTTAGGTCTTTGCAAGCAGGAAATTGATGGAGAGCAAAGGGATTATTTAACTATAGAATATTCAAATTCAGACAAGCTGCATATGCCTGCGGAACAAATCAACCTGCTTTCCAGGTACCGAGGCTCAAGCGCACCTCCAAAACTGTCAAAAATGGGCGGTACTGACTGGTCTGGTATAAAAAGAAAAGTTAAAAAGGCAATCGCAGATATTGCTAAAGAATTGCTTAACTTGTACGCTAAACGGGCAAAAACAAAAGGGCAGGCATTCGAGCAGGACAGCGCCTGGCAGATGGAGCTGGAAAACGCCTTTCCTTATACGGAAACTCCCGATCAAATGCAGGCAATTATGGACACCAAGATGGATATGGAAACTGACAAAATCATGGACAGGCTAATTTGCGGAGATGTAGGATTTGGGAAAACGGAAGTTGCCCTGCGGGCGGTATTCAAAGCTATACTTTCCGGCAAACAGGCGGCCGTGCTTGCTCCTACAACCATCCTTGCCCAGCAGCACTTTAACACTTTTAAAGAGCGGTTCAGTCCTTATCCAATAGATATAGAGCTCTTATCCCGCTTTCGATCAGCAAAACAACAAAAAGATACCCTGAAAAAGTTACTTACAGGAGACTGTGACCTTGTAATAGGAACCCATCGCCTTCTGCAAAAGGATGTTCTGTTTAAAAACCTTGGTTTTCTTGTGGTAGATGAAGAACACAGGTTTGGTGTTTCCCATAAAGAGAAAATTAAACAGCTGAAACTGGAAGTCGACGTCCTGACCCTATCTGCAACCCCCATCCCCAGAACCCTGAATATGGCGCTTTCAGGGCTTAAAGAGATGAGCCTGATTAATACCCCGCCTGTAAACAGGGCTCCAATCAAGACTTATGTCGGGTCTTACAACGAATCAATGGTCAGAACGGCGATTATGCACGAACTGGAAAGGGAAGGTCAGGTTTATTTCCTGCATAACCGTGTCCAATCAATTTACAGAGTTGCCGATGAATTGCAAAACCTTCTGCCGAAGGCAAGAATCGCAGTTGGACATGGCCAAATGAAGGAAAAAGAACTTGAGAAAGTTATTTATCAATTTTCCGCTCACGAGTATGACATCCTTGTATGTACTACTATTATTGAGTCCGGGGTGGATATTCCAAATACAAACACAATTATAATAGATGATGCGGATAAATTCGGACTGGCACAGCTTTACCAGATAAGAGGAAGGGTTGGCAGAAGCGAGCGTCAGGCTTATGCTTACTGCTTATATAGACCAAATAAACTTCTTACTCCTGAGGCTAAGGATAGGTTGAAAGCTATAAAAGACTTTACCAAGCTGGGAAGCGGGTATCAGATAGCGCTAAGAGACCTGGAAATCAGGGGAATTGGCAATATTCTCGGCCCTCAGCAGCATGGACATATGCTGGCAGTAGGTTTTGACATGTATTGTTCACTTCTGGAGGAAACCATAAACGAATTAAAAGGCGAAAAACCAAAGAAAAAAGGGCCTACCATTATTGATATCAACATAACCGCATTTATACCGGATGATTGGGTGGGTGATAAAGAGCAAAAAATGATTGAATATAAGCGGCTGGCGGATGTTGCAAGCCTGAAAGAGCTGGAAATCCTCAGAGATGAGTGGATTGACCGTTTTGGAAGCATTCCGGCGGAAGTTGAATGTCTTATAAAGATCATCCAGCTGAGGCTTATGGCTACTGAAATAGGTATTAACCTTGTGAGGGAAACCTATACGGATATTAGAATTTTTTCTGACTATTCATTCGCTGAATATAAAATGCTTCAAAACTCCCTTAAACCAAAGATTTCCGGAAAAATGAAATGGGCAAAAGCCCCGCTTAAGTCTGAAAACGGCAGCTCTGTAATCATCCTTGACTGCTCATACTTTACAAATGACGAAAAACTTGAAGTGCTAGAAGAAATTTTCAGCGCTGCAAGCAAGTTTGAAGCGCCTGTTAACCTCTAAGAAACAGGGAAAAGCTTCTTAGGCAATTGCGTCATGCTTGTTTCAGTATATCCTATATTAATTTCAATAGATAATTGTTAAATACTTGAGTTGCTAATTAACTCGAATCTCTAATTAATTTGTAAAAGCGAAAATTTTACAACCCACCCCCAACCCCTTGCTTCCCTACATTTTTAATTTAAATAGCTTATCATTAATTTCAAAACGCCATAAA
>JANQIY010000188.1 GCA_028281965.1 Candidatus Gastranaerophilales bacterium | reverse complement strand
CTCGCTTCCCTCCCTTCGGTCGGTCGCTCGACCGAAAAAATTTAATAAGGAATATTTTTGAAAATTTTACATAAGAATTTTTTGTTTCTTCCTTAGTATGCCATTAGGATTAATTAAAGAGAGTTTAAAAGGATTTCAGGGCTGCTGTCAGGCAAATGCAGAAAAGCTGTCCGGGCAGTTTTTGCTGGAAAATTTAAGCTTTTTGCCCTGGAGTGTCTTCTGACGAGGTCAACAAAAGCTTCAAGACGAGTTAAAAAACCTGCTTTGCCTGTCATTTCATCGATCATCAAAGAAATTACGGGAATGTTTTCTTTCCTGCTTATATGCGGAAGCACAGATTGTGTAACGGTTTCAGGGTTACAGTTGAAAGGAGCCAGGTGTATTACGCCGTCAAACTTGTTCTGTGCCGCTGATACGGTATCAGCTATGGATTCAGTGCAATCCCCTCCGACAATTCTCTTCATGTAATCCCCGGAAAACCTGAGAGCTCTTGCTGTATGACATTCACTACTGTGAAGCCAGGACGGGAGCAGTTTTACGTTTATCCACTCGGAGAGCATTACTTCCCTGTGAATCTCCACCCCCAGATATCCCAGCTCTTTCTCGATGTCAAAGTTGGAAAACGGGTCAAGAAGAAGGAAAAATTCGCCTGTGAGTAAAATTTTAAGGATATGCCCGGTAGAGTCGGTTTTAATATTCTCAAATTTTTCTAAAGCATGGTTAAGGGCACGCTTGATCCCAGAAAGGCTCCCCGCACGGTCAATACCTGACCTGCCCTGTTTATAAACCGCTTCCGCGCAGCCTTTTTTGATCTCTCTCGGCCTGTAGTAAAACAATTTTCTTTCTAGGGCGTCAAGCGCGCGAAATTTTGATAAAAGAAGCGCAATTCCGTGAAAAGTCCCGGGAATACTTGCCCCATTGCAGGCTATGGAGAATTTATTGGTGACTTCAAGAAGTTTTCCCCTGTAAAAATCAAAGACCACCATTTCAAAATCATACCCGAGTTCTTTAAGGGTGGACTCCGCCATTGTGGTATAGTGCCCTAACCTGCAAGAACCCGGAGCTCGAAACATCAACAGGACGTTAGCACCCATTTCCAGAGCCTGGACGTAATTCCCGAGATTCATTTTATATGGCAGGCACATTGTCTCCGGGCTGTACCTTACCCCGAGAGACAGGGCTTTCTTGTTATTCTCAGGCGGTAAAAGCAGGGTTGCTCCCATAGATTCAAGCATAGCACGTACAGGTATGCTTATATTGCCCATGTGGGGATGAGATACGATTCTTTTTTTGCCTTTAAGCTTCATCTATCTGCTTTGTAATTCTGCCACATATTCTTTTAATTGACTGGGATCACGCTTGCAATTGCATCCCCCGGATTTTTCGCAACCGCCATGGACTCCTCCTGCCGGTAGTTCAGCACTGCAAAGCTTGTACCTGTCGTGGTAATATTCGCCTTCAAGCGGCATAGCCGTCATAAATAAGCCTTCTGACCATTTAACATCCATTTGTTTCTTTACTTTTGCGGAATAGCAGTCTATCTGGTTTTTTATATTTTCTTTTACCAGATAATCTGTAGCTCCTCTATGAGTTTCATAGGGTTTATATTTTTCAAAATATTCTCTTAAGACCTCGGGTCTGTCAACAATCATACAGGGACGGAGCATATTGCCGTCGTAGGGAATCCCATCCCTAATAGCCGTCATAAAATCACTTTTTAACCCTTCTATAAGAGTACTGGAGCGGACATTGTGAGTTGCAAGATGGACAAAAGCGCACGGTTCAATATCTCCTTTGCCGTTAACGTGGAAATACTGCTTGCCTCCGGCAACGCAACCGAGAACTTCCGGCGCATCACCCCAGAAATCAACCGTAAACATGGGAAGAGTGTTTCTTGCGTTAAGGCTTGCAAGTCTTATCATCTCTCTTTGCTCAGGGGTGGTCAGCAGGGAAGGGTCGGGGTTTTCCCCTACGGGGACGTAGTGAAACGTCCAGCACCACATAGCTCCTTTTGCGCTTAACATTTGGAAATACTCATCTGAGCTGAGTTCTTCCGCGCTTTTACTTGTTGCTGTAAGGCTTGCGCCGAAAATAATTCCGGCTTCCCTTAGTTTATCCATTTTTTCCATAATCATATCAAATGTGCCTTCGCCTCTTATGGCGTCATTGGTTTCCCTCCAGCCGTTAAGGCTCAACATTGGATAAACATTGCCGAGTTTTTGCATTCTTTCTATCGCTTTATCGTCAATTAAAGAGCCGTTTGTAAAAACAATAAAGGCACAATCCTGGAATTCAGCTACAAGATCAAGAAAATCCGCCCTGGCAAAGGGTTCTCCTCCAACCACGGGCATTATGTGAATACCTATCTCATCACGGGCTTCTGTCAGGACTTTTTTCCATTCCTCAAAGCTAAGATCGCCTTTTGCTTCATAATTATGCGCCCAGCAGCCCGGACAGTTGAAATTACATTTCTGTGTAACACTAAAAAGCATTACCGAGGGAGGATGAAAACCAAGCTCTTTTGCAAGTTCCTTTCTTTTTTTAGCGTTATCGCTAAAATATCCCTTGATATAAAAGTCCAGTACCCATTTTCTTTTGTAATTAGGATGAATATCGGATAAAATCTTCTGCCACCATAATGCATGAGGATGATCAGTCTGGAACAGCCATCTCAACCTTCTTGCATGACGCACGTTTCCTTCTGTTCTGGACAGGCTTTCCATTATATGGGTCAACGTAATAAGATTTTTTTTGCTTGATTTATTAATAAGGTTAAGTATCTGGTCTATTATAAAATTCTGGCCTTTTAGCATAATCTGGTCAAGATAGCCGCCTTTTCCGGGTCTCCAGATTAACTCCTGCGTTAAAACTCCCATTTAACCGTCCTCAATATACTTATAACATCGCAAATTTTAGCTTGCCGGACAATTATATTTAACTCGCAAAAGATTTCATATCAGAGACCAATCTATAATTTATTACCCTTTCAGGCTAGGAAAGGCCTGAAAAGCAGCACTCAAAGGCAATAAAGGCTATCAGCCGTGAATATGTCTAATATTTTAGCCGGTCAGGCTTATTAGCCCAGCGGGTAAAAACCTCCAAAGCTTCATCACGTGAGAGTTGAAAAAACGGTTTTTGCCTATCCTCAATAGGTTTGCAGATTTCACCGTAAAGAAAGTCATCCCGAAACCCGATCATATCCGCGTCTTCTTTTGTATTTGCAAAGTATACCTTATCAATATTTGCCCAATATATTGCTGAAAGACACATAGGACAGGGTTCGCAGCTGACATAAATTGCGCATCCGGATAAATCATAGGTCTTAAGATGTTTGCAGGCATCTCTTATAGCAACTATTTCAGCATGTGCAGTAGGGTCATTCCCGCTTAGCACCTGGTTAAAGCCTTTTCCCGCGATTTTTTCATCTTTTACCACAACGGCTCCAAACGGTCCGCCAAAACCACCATCCATACCCTTCTCAGAAAGCTTTATGGCTTCTTTTATAAATTCACGGTCTTTTTCATTACAGGTTTTATTTAACATTTAAAAAATCTTCAGGTTACTTGTAGTATTTAACTTAAATTATTGGCAATATGGGGTGAAAACTTAACTCATTTCAGTATAGCAAACATTTTAATTATTTAACCCGAATCACCAATTAGCTTAAAAGCAATTATAACAGGATTTTAAACAATGCGCTTGCCGGGGCTATATTTGTACCGCCTAACCGTATTCATCAAATATTAAAAGTTACAAGAAGGATAACGGCTGATACTGATTTGAGATTATGCAAGTTTTTGTTATGTCCGAAGGGTTTTTCCTTAGAACACAAGAATCTTTTGAATTAAGGCAGGCGAAAAGGCTAATAAGCGAGGAACTAAAAAATATAAAATCTGTACAGAACTAAGGAGTAAACAATAAAAACTTAAGTGTTTTTAAAATTTTCAAAAATTCATTCTCCACCCACCCAATTTTTTCTTTGGTCTCGCTTCCCTCCCTTCGGTCGGTCGCTCGACCGAAAAAATTTAATAAGGAATATTTTTGAAAATTTTACA
>JANQIY010000168.1 GCA_028281965.1 Candidatus Gastranaerophilales bacterium | reverse complement strand
AAGGCGTCCGGGGCAATATCACGACTCCGAATCAGGTAAGCTTTACAATTGGTGGCGGTACCAAGACCCCAACACCGGAAGATATACCAGACCCGATCCAATCGGGCTTGCCGGAGGTCTGAACCTCTTTTCGTATGCCCGAAATGATCCGATTAACCTGATTGATCCTCATGGGCTGAATCCGGGAATGGCTATAACCATGAATGGAATGGGCGCCAGTAGTTCCGGCTTGGGTGTGGGGGCAGCAGGTTATGGCTCGCATGATGCCAGAGTTCAGGACTTACATAATCTCGCCGATTGGATGAGAGAAAATTATAATCCCAATTGGTGGGAAGATTTCTTAGACATTTTATGGGGTACGCCTATAGATTATTGGCTTAATGAAGAGCCATGTTCCTTATCAACGAAAAAAACTAAGAATGTTCTTGGTGGATTGTTAGATCATGCTCAGGAGCATGCAGATAAAATTTCAAGTATACCACCTGGGGGGCCAAATGATGATGAAAAGCATTGGAAAGAAGAAGTGCGGGCGGCCTTGGATAGAGCAAAGCGTCTTGCGGAAAAAAGGTTAAAAGGAAAAACGCGGGATGGTTTTTTAAAAAAGATTGATCAAATAGCAAAGCTAGCAAACATACAATTGTAGACTTGACGCTCAAATAAGAGATAATGAATGAGAAAAAGATTATGAGGCCTGAGCAAAAAATAATCAGAGAAGCAATTGAGAATTCACTCCGAAAATCTGGTGATTATACAACGAATCAAGTTAATGATATAGCATTTCATATGACAGACTGGCTTGAAAATTTTATTGAGCTTAGAAATTTCTTTGAAAATCCAGCAGAAATGCCAGCAAAGAATGTTGAAAAAATATTACTTGGTTTTCTTGTGCACGTGCCAGATCATCTAAATGCAGCTACTAAATTGATGACTGGGCAAAGTGTGGAAGACGTTTTTAATTTGGGCGTGACCAACAACAAAGACTAGGGCGGAGGAGGGATCGTCTTAACAATTGCCAAACCTCAGGGCGGTTGAAGATTTATTCTTTAACCGCCTTTTTCATTTTTAAACGGCAGCCTTCGGCGATCGATTTTATGCCCCTCACTGCCGCAAGTTCCGTCGTCGCGCAAATGAGGCGTTGGGGTGTGTTAGGTGTGATGGTTTTTTCGGACAAAAGATTTAAGGAATGGGTCGATTAGATGTCCGAAAAAACTCCAAAAAATGAGAACGATAAGGATGGATGGGTCTTGATTAGATGTTCTCAATTTTTTGGACTTTCGGGCCGAGCCCCCGAAAGCATCCCACATCGTGTCGGCCTACCATGACCTTTGCATTGCGGACACGTAGCGTTGAGCCCAAAACCCGCCGGTCACGGGCCTTGCATTTAGACAACCAAGAACCATCACCGTCAAATCAAGCCCCACCACACAAACCTTCACCGGGCAAGCCCCGCGCCCGGCTTCGGCGTCGCGGGCACGTTACGGCATCACACTTGGCCCGGTCACCGACACGAAAAGGAACGCTCCCTTAGCGAATCGATTATAGCCCGCCCCCCTGCCGCCCCGGTGGCTTTTTTCACACGGCCTTTGCAGCTCCTTTGTTCAAGCGCGTCACATTCGCCACCGCCGCACCCCATACGCTCCAGCGTTGAAAAAGGCGGCGGTGCTGCAAAGCCCGCGCGAAAAAACCCACAGCCAAAAGACCTCCCCCGCGCTACACCCTCAAGTCACCCGCCAATCTCTCCCGCATGAGCACCGAGCACAAGCATAAAAAAAGGTTGTTTTGCGGTTAAAGAAAAAAGCACGACCGCTTGAGCAAAAGGGCAAAACCGAAGCGGCAAAGATCCTTTTGGCGCAAAAGACAAATATCTCAAAAAAGCGGAATGCTGTCTGATTAGAACCGGGCCGCGCAGCCACCCGGCTATCGGCTAGTCAACGGGTGTTTGGATCAATTATGTTTTTATCTGTTTTTGGAAGGGCGGCTTTCTTTTCATATTTAAGCCAGTCTGAAATTTTAATGGGAATACGGCAGGGAAAAGGATAATACAGATATGCCTTCGTCCCGTTAAGCTCTATGTATTTGATAACCAGATTGCAATTGTTTTTAATAGGCTTGCCAAATCGATCATTATAAATACATCGAACCTCATGATCGATAGGCTCGGGAATGGCGCTTCCGTTTGAGGCTGTAATTATGTATGCTTTTCCTGGGGCAATGAGTTTATTCTTTAGATCACTTTCGACATACCATGTCCCCCCCCTCTCGACGTTGTTTTCGATCTCAATCTTGGTTAAGGCGGCAGGCAGATTGCCCGCATTTGCGAGCATAAATTTAAATTTCAACATATCTCCTTCCAGGATAGAAATTTTAAAATCGACCTTGTCTTCGTGAAACAACTTTGCGATCGGAGGGGCGGCCAAGATAGAAACACATATTAGAAAAAGTCCCGCCGACAGATGGCCGAAGTTAAGAAACCTTTTCCAGTTTTGATAGGAACCGCAGCTATGGCACCTTAATGCACCTTCATTTAGCGTCTCTTTACATTCACAACATTGATTATCCATAACATTTTTATATGCTATTTTGTGTTTTGGCCGCATTTTTTACGTGTACTTTTTGCCAACACGGGTGAAAAACATACCGTTCTATTTTTCAAGTGCCTTCAGGTGAGAATCAATCGCTTTAAGGATAAATTTTTGTTGTGATATCGTTAACGCTTCAATTTTTTTTAATCGACGCATTATTTTCATGCTGGTCTTTTGGGCGGCAACCGGTTCAATGTCTTTTAATCCTAAAACTTCATCAGTGCTTACTTCGAGCGCTATGGCAAATCGGACTGTCATCTCCGGGTGCGGTCTAAGCTTATCCAACTCATAATCTGATACAAGCTTTTGGGTAATCCCGATCTTCCCGGCCAATTCGATCTGTGTATACCCGCGCTCTTTGCGCAATCTTGCCAAACGGCGGCCAAGGCTTTCACTTCCCAAAGATAACGGCGGCAATTTTAATTTGGATTTTTGTGGCATAGTGCTTCGTATTATACACCAAGTTTTATTTTTGAGTTGACAAATAGTGTATGATGCTCTATTTATTAAAACTGTTTAAAGCAGTTGCTTTATGCTTGACAATTGACAGTCGGGAGTTTGCGCAGAAAAAAAGCCATCAGCCCTTGACTTTGGCGGGTCGGCGCTGATGGCTTTAGAGAAGCGTCAAAGGGGTGAACCCTTTGAGCGGCTTTGTTTTTCTAACGTATCTCCCCACAAAAATCAAACGAAAGGAGGTGATGACTTAATGAAGAGCGAACGCTTTGAATCGACCGACATTTTTAAAAGCGCCTTTTTGCTGTGCCGTGGGGCCAAGCTGTTGGACGTGCGCAAGCAGCAGCACCGGCGGCAGATCTTAAGCTTTGTGCTGGAAGGCTTTGAACTCAAACAGCTTGATAGTGAATACCGGCAAGGGGTTGCCCTGGTCAATCCGGTCACGCTCAGAGAAGCGGTAAATCATCTACGCGACATATTGTTTGCCAATAAACGCGAGGGGAGAACGAGATATGGTAGAAAAGGCAAGGATCGAGCGCATCAAAAAAAGCGTTGATCTGGTGGCCCTGGTAAAGGCC
>JANQIY010000013.1 GCA_028281965.1 Candidatus Gastranaerophilales bacterium | reverse complement strand
CCAGCGTTGAAAATATACTGAAATTATTTCAGCATGACAATTTATGGCGTTTTGAAATTAATGATAAGCTATTTAAATTAAAAATGTAGGGGAGTAAGCGGTTATTTGATATAAACGCTATTCTGCCCGACGCGGTAATCTATCCGGATGGGCTTTCAGCCCATAATGTTGACTGGCCAGATTGCCACGGCGGCGCGAAGCGCCGCCTCGCAAGTGTTTACCTGGTTCTGTCTATAAATTATTTCCTGGATAGGCTCTTAGCCATACCCTTAATTGGTGACAGGAAAATAAAATTCAAGCTTATTTAATAAAACTTAAGGGATTTGTTGGTTTTCCGTCAATTCTAACTTCAAAATGCAGGTGAGGGCCTGTGCTATATCCGGTAGAACCTTCATATCCGATTACCTGCCCTTTTTTCACGTAATTTCCCACTTCCACGTCAGTCCTGGACATATGAGCATAAAGAGTAGATACTTTTTTACCCTTATAAGTCCCTTCTGCCAGGATTCCATGGTTAATTATGACAACTTTTCCATACCCTCCGTACCAGCCGGAGTGAATAACTTTCCCGGAATTTGACGCTTTTATGGGAGCCCTGTTAGGCCCTGCAATGTCAACTCCTGAATGAAACCGCCTGCTTCCGAAAATAGGATGTCTTCTCCAGCCAAACCCTGACGTGACAGCGCCGATAACGGGCCGTATAAAAACAGAATCAATAAGGGTTTCGGTGGAGACTAAATTGCTTATGTCATGCTCAATGTTTTTTGATAACTTTGCAAGTTCTTTTTGCGCTTGCTCATATGCCTGTCTATCGGTCCTCAGCTTTTGGATAAGATATTCGCTGGTCTGGACTGAGTAATCAAGCTTTCTTTTCTTTCTGTTCATCCATTTGAGGTTAGAAGCGATATTTCTTTTTTCGTAATCTATTGACCTTTGAGACCTGATTAGGTCTTCTGACCTGGCTTTTAGCTGGTTCATAAGCTCTTTGTCTTTTTTTATCATAGCCTGCTGGTAATAAAGCCTGTCAAAGAAAGTTGACAGGTCCTGAGAAGCAAAAATCACATGAAGGACGTTAATCCTCTCCCCTTTGTAAATTTCTCTAATGCGTTTTCCTGCTGATTTTGAAAGCTTTTGGTGTTCCCTTTCAAGACTGTTTAAATGAGATTCAAGCTTTGACATGTTAATTCTTGATTTCCACAATTGATTTTTGCAATTCTGTATGGATTTTTCAGTTTTTTCAAGAGTTTTCTGGGTTTCAGTCAATCTTTTTATTTCTACGTTTTCTTTTTGCTTAAGTTCTTTTATTTTTTTTTCCAGCTTTTCTTTTTCAATATCTCTTTTAACATTAGCCTCTGCCGGTATAGCAAAAAGGAAGGCTATTATTAAACAAATAACCGTTAAGAAATAATTTATCCCCTTAACACCAGACAATTTGATATTTTTCCTCATTCCTGCCGCCAGATTAACCAAATAATAACGGGACCGCCATCATGCTTACTGTCCATAAGACGAATGAAACTGTAATAAGCAGTATGATTATTCTTTTATTTTCCCGAAGAAATTCCATAATTTTTCCTTACCTCTTTAAAATTTGCTTAAAAAATTTTTATACATAACTGGTTATTGTTTTTTAAGCCCGAAGATTGAACTTAATTTTTCATATTTTAAAACAAAATTATCATCACTGAAATTATAACATTATAACTACTCAGGTGTTTAGGGTAAGGAATTTTCGTTAACCGGTTAGTTACTTAACCAGAATGACGGGTTAGTTATTTTTTAAAATTCCTTAAAACGCCCTGGCGAAGCAGGCGGTGCTGTCCGCGTTTTCGCAGCGAAGCGGGAGTGGAGTAAAACCGAAACGGAAACGTTTTAGTTTTCGTTGGAGGTTTTGCGTAACTCATTCCCGCCCAACCCCCCCTGAAGGCTTGCTTCCCTACATTTTTATAAATTGTTATATAAAATAGGAAGTTTTATATTTTTTAAAACCCCATTATGACTATTATAAGGAAGATTGAAAAAGTTTTTACGTAAGTGTCACCCTCGTATCTGATGCGGGTTCTATTTAGTCAGGGCTATTG
>JANQIY010000012.1 GCA_028281965.1 Candidatus Gastranaerophilales bacterium | reverse complement strand
CTCTGCCAGGCTTTCAATTTCCGGGGACAGGAGGTATTCATTTTTAAATGACAAAAATTTTTGTGTTTTTTCGTCAAATTCAACTATAAAACATCTATCTACCTGCAATGTTTTTGCAACTGCCGTGACTATCTCTTTTTTTATTTTATCTTCATCAAGCATACTCCTGATTATTTGAATTGTTTTTCTTAGTAATTCCTCCCTTTCGGCTGTTTGTTTTTCTTTTTTATATAATTGCGCTTGATAAAGAGCAACACCTGTTTGATCTGCTAAAATTCTTGCAAAATTAATATCATCCTCATTAAATTTCATTGGTTTTGTATAAAAATACGCAAGGTATCCAAAAAAACGTTCCCTATATAATATAGGCAAGGCAAATCCTGCCATAATCTTATATTTTCTAAGAAAGTCAGCTGATAAAGAGTCTTCAATATTGTTTTCTTTTAGAAAGTCATCTGAATTTTCGTATAGAATTTCTTTTTTTGTCCTGGCCATCGCGGATATTTCAGGAGTATCGGCTTCAGGATTAAGCTCTGCCAGGCTTTCAATTTCCGGGGACAGGAGGTATTCATTTCTAAATGACAAAAATCTTTGTGTTTTTTCGTCAAATTCAACTATAAAACATCTATCTACCTGCAATGTTTTTGCAACTGCCGTAACCATCTCTTTTTTTATTTTATCTTCATCAAGCGTGCTCCTGATTATTTGAGTTGTTTTTCTTAATAGTGCTTCTCTTTCCTGGTTACGTTTTGAAATGCTGTAAAGCTCGGCCTGGTTTATTGCCACGTATATTTGATCTGCTAATGTTTTAAGTAATTCCTTGTCTTCATTTGTCCAGCGTCTATAGCGGTTGTATTCAGATAAAATTAATACTCCCCATATATCTTTATCTTTTTTAATGCAAACCCCAATTATAGACTTTACTCCAAGTAAATTGTAGCTATTTTTAAAGAAATCAGGGGCATTTGATTTACTAATATTGTCAAAAGCAACTACTTCTTCAGTTTTTAAAAGATTAGCCCCCCAATATGTATTTACTTTAAAAAAATTCTCTAAATCAGCGAACCCTTTTATACTGGCAGAGCTTTTATATTCTTCTTTTACTATTACTTTTTTACATTTTGCAGGATCTGCAAATACTGAAATTGTAACCCGTTGAATATTATAAAGCATGGCGACTTCGCGGCATATAATGTTTAGGATTTTATCTTCATCAAGTGTACTTCTAATTGCCTCAATTATTGTTTTTAATAATTCTTCTCTTTTTTTGACTTGGCCCATTTGCTTGTTTAATTTTTGATATAAAATAGAAAATATAATAATTAAAAAAATGTATACATAAATATGATTTATATTCATTGCATTTGCCAGATATCTACATATATGAATATTTCAGCATAACATTTTATATTTATTGAATTATTACTCTTTAGGATAAATTTTGCCGTTAATATTCAATAACAGTACTTACGTAACCCCAATGACGGGTTAGTTATTTTTAAAAATTCCTTAAAACACCCGCCCTCCCTCCCAAAAGGACTTGCTTCCCTACATTTTTATAAATTGTTATATAAAATAGGAAGTTTTATATTTTTTAAAACCCCTAAAGTTATTTTATAATAGTCATAATGGGGTTAGCAACCAAACCGTTTGTCAAAAATTCTATATATTCAGCATCCTAAAGATTTTCTCTACTTTTAATCATTATTATCTATTTCATTAAAAACACTAAAAAATTCCGCAAGAGAAATGCCTAAACCTTTACATATTTTTTTAACTGTAATAACTTTAGCATCTTTTCTGCAAGTCTCAATATCGCTTAAACCACTTTTTGATAAACCACCATTCCAAGCTAAAGCCTCAGCAGTAAGGTTTTTATCCGTCCTAAGGGATTTTATCCTACCAGATAGTTGCTTTTTAAAAGACATTTTACTTCCTTCTTGCAATTATCTTAAATTTTTTTTAAAATAATTACATTCGCTATAGCAATACTTTTGTTGAAATATTTATAAAAATTATTTTTCTGAAAATTATCGAAGTTTTTTTAAGAAAGACAGGAATTTTATGAATAAACCCTTAATAAGTCCGGACATGCCTATATTTCCGATAAGAGACTAATACGCACTCTCTACCTCTACAAATTCAAGTTTATAACCTAAAATTTTTGTAATAGCTTCGAATTCACTGTATTTTAGTAAACCTTTTGAAAGCTTACCTGAAAGGTTTTGTCTGGAGTAGTTTTTTCCTGTATATATTGTCATTTTTTCAGCAAGTGCGGTTATTGTCATATTTTCTTTTACCAGTATTATTTTTACTCTTTCTCTGGCTGTCATTTTATTCCTTTGTAATTTTTATTTCATAATTTAAAACTTCTGCTATTATTTCCATTTCATCAAATCTTAATGTATCCCTTGATAATTTTTGAGAAATATTTTTTTGAGTAAATTTTTTACCTGTTTTCTGAGTTAACAGATCAGCTAATTTTGTTATTGTTAGTCCTTTTTCATAAAGAAGACTTTTTACTAATTCACGTGTATGCATAAAGAACTTCCGTAGCTATACCTTAGTATAGTAGCGATGTTGACTATATAGAGGCAAAAAGTTACAACTGCACCATAATAAAATTTCGATAGAAAGTAATAAGAGGTATAATGATGCACAACTCAAAAAAATATATTTACTCTTTATTTGAAGATAATCTCAATACACTTGAGAAAAAAGAGTGCTTATTGCACATCCAACTAATCAAAGAAAGGCAGGAAATTTTATAAAACGCCCCGGCAGCTTATTATTCCTTAATTAACTCCGATTGCTAATTGCATAGTCATATACTTGCTTTTGGCTAATTGGCGACTCGAGTTTATTAGTAAATTCTAACAATTCTGTTAAATTGATACTCAATGCCTTATCCATAAATATCTTTAATAATTTTGTAAGCTATGCGTAAATCTTTATCATCAGGACTTTTAATTATCTCATTTATTTCATTTATCATTTCATTTCTTGATTTTGAAGAAACAAAATTAAATAAATCCTGTAATTCAACATCAAGTTCTTTTGCTATTATTTCAAGCTTGGATAAAGAGGGAAATGTTTTACCGACTTCAATATTACTTATATGCTTAGTGGCAAGTTTAACATTTTCAGCAAGTTGAGCTTGCGTTAATTTTTTTCGCTTCCTAAATTTTCTTATTCTTTCACCTAAAAGCTTTTTATTCATAATGTTTCTCCTTTATAAAATATTATTAAGGAGATAACTTTTTCTTTAAACGCCATACATATTACTAAAATGCTACAAAAATAGAATTTATATATAGATAAACCATTGACAATTTCCACTTTTTATAAAAAAATCAAACTTAGTTAAGGATTACATTAATTTCTTAAATTATGAAAATTCTTGACTTGATAATTGTATGAAACTTTTAAGAAAGACAAGAAACTTTATGAATAAACCCTTAATAAGTCCGGACATGCCTATATTTCCGATAAGTGCTGTTGCCCAGCATTTAAACGTTCATCAGCGTACATTGATGATTTATGACGAAGAAAAAATCTTATGTCCTCAAAGATCTCCCGGGAAAAGAAGGCTGTATTCTTTTAATGACATAAAAAAGGGGGAATTTGTCCTGTACCTGAGACAAAACCTGGGGCTTAACCTGGCAGGGGTCAGAATTACTCTGGGGTTACTCAAAAAGCTGGAAATTTCTTCTGAGGATTATAAAATTTCAATAAATACGATAATAGCAGCTTATAATAGTTAGGAAATTTTATAAAACGCCCCGGCAGCTTATTATTCCTTAATTAACTCCGGCAGCCGGAATTGTGAAGCTTATTTCAAAACCATCTTCCGATGTTATGGAAATTTCCCCGCCCATTGCCTGCACCAGTCCCCGGACAATAAACAAGCCCAGCCCGGTTCCGCGTGTTGTCCTTGTTAAATTCTCCTCCAGGCGCGTGAATTTATCAAAGAGTTTTTCCTTGTTTTCCTCTGAAATCGGCTCGCAGTCGTTTTTAATCTTTACAGCAACAAATTTGTCTTCATTTAATACCTTGATATCTATTGTTGAACCCTCCGGAGAATACTTTATAGAGTTCTCAAGCAGGTTCAAAATTACCTGCACAAGCCGGTCGGAATCCGCATATACGTTCGGGGTTTCCCCGTTAATCCCCAGGTTTATGTTACGGGACTGCTTCTGCTGAATGGAGAGAATGCAATCTTCAAGAATATCGTTAATGTTGATAACCTCGGGAAAAACCCTTAAAAGCGATGATTCGATTTCCGGGACGACCAGCAGGTCTTCAACCAGCCTGCCCAGTCTTTCTGTTTGTTGTTTTACAACTTTCAGGGATTTTATCCGGGTTTCATCGTCAATAGTCACATCGTTCCGCAAAAGCCTTGAAGTATAACCCTTAATGCTTGTAAGCGGCGTCCTGAACTCGTGACTGACCGTGTCAATCAGGTTGGATTTTAACTTGTCCAGCTTGGCAAGCTCTTCATTCGCTTTTTGGAGCTCATTATAGCTCTTGTCAATCTTTTGAGTCATTATATTGAATTTTTCCACAAGATAAGCAAACTCATACGGTGTGAAAAAATCCTTAACCAGCCTGACCTTACGGCGGTAATTCCCCGCTGCCATCGCTGACAGGGCTTTGAAAAGCTGCGCCAGGTTTGTGTTTAAAGAATATGAATATAACATCCCCAATACTATAATAGCTGTTGCGGCTACCATAATAGCCGTTATTATCTTGAATCTTGCATCGATAATTCCATAACTGATAAGGCTTTCAGGCGTCGCTACCACTATAGACCAGGCAGGTTCCTGTATTCTGAGGAAAACATTGGGCTGGTTCTTTATATTCCCGAAAATAACAGGTTCGTCTATTCTGTAATTCTTGGGTACCTGGGGCAGCAGATTTAAAAACAGCCTGTCGTTCCTGTTATAGGACATTATAATCTTATCGTTCGAGTCAATTATATATACCTGGCGTTTATCGTCTATAAGATACTTGAAAAGGGCTTCTTTTATTGCTTTTATGTCTATCTGCTTTCTTAAAAAGTTTCCTGTTTTCAGCTTTACATACATTAAAATAGCGTTTTTCTCCTGCTCGGGGAAAATTTCAACATTTGTCTGATGAAAATACTTATCGGCATTGTCTGAATTAATATTTTCATCACCTTCTATGATTTCGAGGTTTGTTATACTGTCAGAAGCGCTTGAAATATCCTTCAGAAAACTTTTTACCCGTTCCTCGGATTTAATATACTCCACGCTTTTAGCAATAAATAAAACCGCCAGTTTTTTCTCATGGATACTCTTTTTAAGCCTCTGGTAAACGCTATCAGCTGTTATTGTAGCGGAATACTTCAGCTCTGCCCTTACGGCATGCTGGTTTACGTTTGTAACAATCAGCGTGGTAATGCATAAAGGAAGCAATACCGCCACAAAAAAGACAATCAGAAGCTGCTGGTAAATCTTTAACCTTTTTATTTTCACGCTAAAACCATTAAAATTTCCGGAACTTTCTTTCAAAAATTAAGTCTAATTTTAACACAGTAAAAAGGGGATAAGAAAATGCTAAAAGCGGAAAAAATAGATTCTATAGTTTTTGATTTAAAGCAATCAATTGAAGATTTAAGTCACGAATTAAAAATAATGGCAAAAGAAATAAACGAATTGCAGGACAGGGTTAAAAACCTGGAAAAAAAATAATATTGCATAAATGTGAAAAAGCTGACTTTTTAAGTCAGCTTTTTCTATATAATTAACCCCGGCTTTTTTACAAGTATTAAGTTAAGTGATCTTTCTGAACCTGTTCCTGTTTGTTTAACCCTTCTGTATATATAAAAACATTTTTTCTTTCGTATATACAATATATATAATTTTTGTTACAAAATTTAATATTATGGAAGAATTACTCCCTCTTTACTCATAAATACAGGATCGCCATACCGGTTTATGCATATTAAGGAAGAAACAAAAAATTCTTATGTAAAATTTTCAAAAATATTCCTTATTAAATTTTTTCGGTCGAGCGACCGAAGGGAGGGAAGCGAGACCAAAG
>JANQIY010000395.1 GCA_028281965.1 Candidatus Gastranaerophilales bacterium | reverse complement strand
AGACACTCTATCATTCTCTAGATCTCAGAAACTTCATGAGATTGTTACAGAGCTATTTATTATTAATTACAACTTATCAGTTCGTACTTGAGCATTACCTAATTTTTACCTTACATACTAATAGCATTTCGTGATATTATTGATATGATTTACATGGCAAATACGGTAAAAAGCTTTATATCAGGAAAGGAAACGCTCAATGGAAAATCAATACCTTATACTGGCAGAAAATATAACCTATAAAAACAACAAACTTAGCTGTATTAATATCATAGACCAGTTTCTGGTAATGCAGCTGCCTTCAGAAGCTCATTTTGACATGGTAGCCATCTGCGGGCCCGGCTGGCAGGAAGGGGACTACAATATCACCATAAAAGTCCAGACCGATGATAATGAAATTCATGAACTGGGCAAGGCTGAAGTGAAAATTCCCGGTGAGGACTTTGTATACAACGCTTTTGCTCCGAATATGAAAGTTACTCTGCAGGAAGAAACAAAATATGTAAAATTTTATATTTATAAAAACGATGAGCTTATTAACCAGAGAAATTATAAGGTAGCGCCGCTTTTTATCCCTCAGGAAGTTCAATAAACCTCATAAAAACAGTAGGTTACCGGGATCAAAAGATAAACATGCAGTCACCATAGCTGTAAAAACGGTATTTTTTTTCTATTGCTTCCTTATAAGCTTGAAAAGTAAAATCTTTTCCGGCAAAAGCGCAAACAAGCATTAAAAGGGTTGATTCAGGCAGGTGAAAGTTAGTAATCAACTTATCGACAACTTTAAGCTCATACCCCGGATATATAAACAGCTCACTCCACCCGCTTAGCAAAGGACTTTCCAAACCTTTTTTGAAAGCGGTTTCCAGGGTTCTTACAGTAGTTGTTCCTACTGCAACAATGTTTTTTCCTGCTTTTTTAGCTTTTTTTACGGTATCTGCGGTTGCCTGCGGAACCTCATAAAACTCCCTGTCCATTTTATGTTCAAGAATATTTTCAACCCTTACCGGCTTAAACGTTCCCAGCCCGACATTCAGGCTAACTGTGCAGGTCTTGATGTTTTTTTGCTTTAATTTATCAAGGATTTCCCCGGTAAAGTGGAGTCCGGCCGTGGGTGCGGCGACAGAACCGGGGTTTCGCGCATAAACCGTTTGATACCTTTCAAAATCAAGCCTTTTTATTTCCTTATCGGATAAGTTTCTTTCTATATAAGGGGGGAGTGGAATATTTCCTGTTTTTTCAAGAATTTCCTCAAAATTCCCTTTATAAATAAGCTCTACCAGCCATTTTTCATCATTTTCCCGGTTTATAACCCTTGCTTTCAGGAGGTCTGAAAAAAATATTTCCGTGTTTTTTTTAACTCTTTTAGCCGGTTTAACCAGGGCTGACCAGACTTTATCATCATGCCTCTCCAGGAGAAAAACCTCAATTTCGGCCCCTGTTGTTTTTTTACCAATTAACCTGGCAGGAATCACCCTGGTATTATTCATTATAAGCACGTCGTTTTCAGAAAGATATTCTATTATATTGAAAAATTTTTTATGTTGAATAGACTGCTTTTGCCTGTCCAGAAGCATTAAGGAAGAATTATCCCTCTTTTCCGAGGGAAGCTGGGCTATTAACTCTTTTGGAAGTTCATAGCAAAACTCATCAAGACGCATTAAATATCCTGACCCCTGTTCAGGTTTCTGGCTAGCGGCTGTGGGACCATAACGCCTTCACCGCCTATATGTTTAACCTGTACTCCTTCAATCTCCAGATAAACCGGCTTTTTTTCAGCTGAATCAAGCGCCGTATTAACAAGTTGCTGTATCCTTGTAATCATACTGGCTGAACCGCCTCCTTTTTCGAATTCTTCGGACAGGTTTATGGTTATTCTCTCAGGAGTTTTTCTAATTTCTAAAACCTCTGTTTCCTTTGGAATTTCAGTGCTGTATCCCAATTTCTTCTCATTAGGCCCGGGGCCTCTTAGCAGTTCGCCCAGAGCGACCTTTAGTTTTTGTTCTTTCTTATATATTTTTCTTCTTACAGGTGTCAGCTTAAAGTCATTTTCTATGACTCTTATGAAATATACAGCTACAGAGTTTTTGTTTGTAAGCGTATCAGGATTTTTTTTAATAAAATTATTGAACATAACAAGCGGAACCAGGATTACTACAAGTAAAACCGCTGATATAATCATAGTTCTCTGTATTTTCATTTTACCCTCTCTTATTTATCTTTTTTTTATAAAGACATTGTTTTAATTTGTAAAAGGTTTGCCATGCTAATTTTATCATTAATTAATATTTTTAGATAACTCCAATGACGGATTAATTAACCTGAATCACGAATTGTCTTTTTTGAAATTTTCTCAAAACTCCTCACCACTACAGGATTGTTATTCAGGCTTGAGAAACTATAATATACTTAAGAAACTATGGGATCATGAGGTGAATAACGATGAAAAAAAGAACTGTCTTGCTAACCATACTGGACGGCTGGGGATACGGCGACTCCTGCCCGGCAAATGCTATAACATCAGCTAATACTCCTACATTTGATAATTTAAAGGAAAAATATCCAAATACCCAGATATATGCCCACGGTAGATATGTCGGGCTTCCTGACGGTCAAATGGGCAACTCGGAAGTCGGTCACCTCAATATCGGAGCAGGAAGAGTTGTTTATCAGGACTTAACAAGAATAAACCTTGCTATAGACGATAAAAGCTTTTTTGATAACCCTGAACTACTTAAGGCAGCTGAACATGCCCAAAAAAACAATTCCTCAATCCATTTTGTGGGGCTTGTAAGCGACGGAGGCGTCCACAGTTCCATAGGCCACCTGTTTGCCTGTATTGATTTTGCAAAGGAACAGGGATTAAAAAAAGTATACGTGCACGCATTTCTCGACGGACGTGATACCCCCCCGAGAAGCGCCGACACTTACCTTGCGCAGGTTGAAGAAAAGCTAAAACAGGAAGGTTTCCCGCAAATTGCATCCATTACGGGAAGATATTACGCGATGGACAGGGATAAAAGATGGGACAGGACAGAAAAAGCATATAATTGCCTTTTACTCGGCGAAGGCAAAACCGCTCAAAATTCTGCTGAGGCAATTCAAAACTCTTATGAAAAAGACGATCTCGGCGATGAATTCGTACTTCCCTGCGTCACTAACAGCGATAAAGGCTCAAGAATACAGGATGACGATTCTGTAGTTTTCATTAATTTCAGGCCTGATAGGTCAAGACAGATAACTCAGGCTATAAACGACCCGGGTTTTGACGGGTTTGACAGGAAAAAGGCGCTTAAAAACATTTATTTTGTATGTATGACACAGTATGATGAAACTTTTGACGTTGCAGTTGCCTATCCTCCGGAATCCCTGACCGGAATTCTCGGGGAAGTCCTGGATAAAAATAATATAAAGGAATTCAGGACCGCGGAAACGGAAAAATACGCTCATATAACATTCTTTTTCAACGGAGGTGTGGAAAAGGCTTATGATTCCGAGACAAGATGTCTTGTTCCATCGCCAAAAGTTGCAACCTACGACCTCCAGCCGGAAATGAGCGCTCCTGAGGTTGCGGATAAAGTGGTTGAAGCCTTAAGATCACAGGAGTACGGTTTTATACTGGTTAATTTTGCAAACCCTGATATGGTAGGTCATACAGGAATTTTTGACGCAGCAGTTAAAGCAGTGGAAACAATAGATAACTGCCTTGATAAGATTGTCAATGCAGTTAAGGAGGTTAATGCGGTAATGCTTTTAACCGCCGACCACGGAAATGCTGAATGCATGCAGGACCCGGAGACTCATAAGCCTTTTACAGCGCATACTACCAATCCTGTCCCATTTTTTGTAATCAACCTCAATGAGCCTATAGAATTGCGAGAAGGCGGATGCCTTGCTGATATTGCGCCAACAGTGCTGAAACTTTTTGATATTGAAAAACCGGCAGAAATGACAGGTAATTCACTCATAGTCAAAAAACCGGCGCTGACGCCTTAACTCCTTGAAAAGGAATTGGAGGATGGATGTTGCAGTTGATGTTTCCTGATAGTGCAGGAGAACAAAAAGGTGAAAGAAAATTTAGAGAGTGTGTGAAAAATTTTTCATAATGCTAATTGCCTGAGCATTCTATGTAACATAGCCAGATAAATCTTTCTTTTTTTACGCACCAATTTTACTATTTTATCGTGAATTTCCTGCCATATTCCTTCAATAGAGCAGTTTCTGAATATGTATAAATCGTTTGCCAGGGTAGGATAGTCATTTATTTCTCCATTGGCAGCCGGTTTTTATTCTATAGCTGATAGCATTGATTATTTCCTATAAGAGTTCAAATTTTAATTTTACTGAAAAGAATTTTATAAAATTAAAAATAAAGACAGGGACGATTTAAGCACAGCGGTGTTAAGCCGAAAAGGTTTTAAAAATGGACAGCTAAATGAAGTACAGTTCATGCTTCACGGAACAAACTTTGCAGGCTTTAACAAGATTAGCTTCTAAACGCCAAAACGTCCCTGATTTTGTCAGAGACGTTTTAGTAAAAGTTTTTGCAAAAATTACTTGCTTACAACTTCTTTAAATTTCTTTCCTGCTGAGAAAGCTGGTACTGTTTTGGCTGGGATTTTGATTTCTGCGCCGGTTTGTGGGTTTCTACCAGTTCTAGCAGCTCTCTTGCGAGCTTCGAATGTTCCAAAACCTACTAAGGTAACTCTCTTGCCTTTAGCAACTGTTTTTTCGATAGAATCAATCATTAAAGAAATGATTTCAGCTACCTGTTTTTGTGGCATTCTTGTTTTCTTAGCGATTTCTTTTACTAATTCTTCTTTGTTCATGGACAACCTCCTTTACTTAAACAACATAATTATACATTTTTCAGGATTTTAAGCAATACACTTTTTGAAATTTTGCATTAAGTTGGTAAAAAATAGGCTTTATAAGTTAGCCAACCTGTCCAGTATTGATTAAAGCTTAAATCAGTTTTTAAAAAAACAAAAAAAGTCATACTATATGTAGTGTCTTGTTGTTCACCTATTTGTTTAGCAATAATGCAAATATTTTTAGGATATATTATAAATAAAAAGCTGTATATCTGCTTGTATACTGATAAAATTTCTTTATAAGAGCTGTTTTATATACAGTGCTTGGAATATATTTATTTATAACACTAAATATTTATAACTTTAAAAAACAATACCTGTTAAAGCAGTCTTAAAATTCAACTTAACAAAACTTAACAAAAATCGCTGGTTATTAATCCAGTTGAAGGATTTACTAAATATATTTATGTTTTAATTCTTAAATTGATAATTTTTAGTGAAGGTTTAAAAAGCTTGTCAGTTGATTTTTTCTATGTTAAATATAAGAAAGCTGGGTTTCAGAATTTCTGTTATCCGCATTTATAGGGGCTATTAGCTCAGGTGGTTAGAGCGCACGCCTGATAAGCGTGAGGTCCCTGGTTCAAGTCCAGGATGGCCCAGTTGTTTTTAAATTAAAATTTGGTAGAATATAACTTACACGAAGGTGTAGCTTAGTTGTCGGTAAATGTTTTACTTTCGTAAAACTTTACGGAAAGTAGAGAAAAGCTTGAAGATAGAAGCACTCTACCAACTGAGACCCGAAAAAAACTAAATAATACCCATTATGGGGGTGTAACTCAGCTGGTAGAGTGCTTGCCTTGCACGCAGGAAGTCAGGAGTTCGAGTCTCCTCACCTCCACCATAAAGACCCGATCCATTAGGATACGGGTCTTTATTATTTGAAATTGCGCGCTGTGTGGCTATAGGTTTTTTCCAATTTTGAATTTTGGGAAGCTGGCATAAATCTATAAACTGTGCGGGATTGAGGCTGTTTTTTTGGTTTGAGACGAATTGGAAAAAACGGAAAAAAATTGGAAAGGAATTGGAAACAAGAATTTTTCGCAAACCGCCTCTATCCTTTAGCACGTCTACAATAGAG
>JANQIY010000375.1 GCA_028281965.1 Candidatus Gastranaerophilales bacterium | reverse complement strand
ATTAGCCAAAAGCCAGGATATGACTATGCAACATTTGCCAAAAAATTATAGAGAATCGAAAAGAGGCGGAGCCTCTTTTCCACCTATAGGGCGGCTGTGCGCGGCAGCGGGAGCTAACGCAGTAGCTCATTCATGGGTGGGTTTTGGCAAATGTTGCATACATGCAATTAGCAACTCGAGTTAATTAATATAAATCCTTGTAAAAGTTTTCGGCTACAGTATTTTTTTAAGAATGGTTTTCCATTACCATATTTATATGAAACAATACGTCCCCCTACATCTTCATACCGAATATAGCCTGCTGGACGGAGCAACCAGGATTAGCGAGCTTATAAAACACGCTAAAGAAAACAACATGCCGGCCGCTGCAATTACCGACCATGGAGTAATGTATGGTGCGGTCGAGTTTTATCGACTGGCAAAAGAAGAAGGTATAAAACCCATCATCGGCTGTGAGCTATATATAATTGACGGTGATATTACAGATAAAAGTTCCAAACAGACAAATTATCACCTTGTACTGCTTGCCCGAGACAAAAAAGGCTACCAGAACCTTGTAAAGCTTGTAAGCATAGCCCACATGGAGGGTTTTTACTATAAACCCCGTATTAATAAGGAGCTTTTAAAGGAATATAAAGACGGTTTAATCTGTCTTTCAGCATGTCTTAGCGGGGAAGTTACCAAAAAACTGCTTAATAAAAATAAAGAAGGCGCGAAAGAAGCGGCAAAGTTTTATAAAGAGCTGTTTGGAGAGGATTTCTACATTGAACTTCAAGACCATGGGATTGAAGGGCAAAAAATGACGAATCCGGATTTAATAAAAATTGCGCAGGAGCTGGATATTGGGCTGATTATCACGAATGACAGCCATTATACAAAAAAAGAAGACGCATTGAGCCATGATATCCTTTTATGCCTGCAAACAGGCAAGACAATCCAGGATCCTGCCAGGATGAAGTTTCCAAACGAGGAATTTTATATAAAAAACGCAGATGAATTAAGGGAAACTTTTAACTGGCTTGATGAGGATATTTTTGAGCAAGCAATTGATAATACAGTAAAAATTGCCGAAAAATGTAATCTGATACTGGAAATGGGTAAGTCCATCCTGCCATATTATCCTATTCCCGCGAATCATTCAGTGGAATCATACCTGGATAAGGTCGTCAGGGATGGTTTATCCAAACGCTATAAGGAAATCACCCCTGAATTTGAGCAAAGAATAAAATATGAACTGAAAATCATTGCGGAAATGGGTTTTTCAACATACTTCCTTATTGTATGGGACTTCATAAAATTTGCGCGGGAAAACGGTATTCCGGTGGGCCCGGGAAGAGGTTCTGCCGCGGGAAGCCTTGTAGCTTATGCCCTTGAGATTACAGAAATCGATCCCATTGAGCATAATCTCCTTTTTGAGAGGTTTTTGAACCCTGAAAGGATTAGCATGCCTGATGTTGATATAGATTTTTGCATTGAAAAGCGCGACAAGGTTATAAATTACGTTTCTGATTTGTATGGACAAGATAAGGTTTGCCAGATTATAACCTTTGGAACCCTTGCAGCCAGGGCAGCCCTAAAAAGTGTCGCCCGGGTTATGGATATCCCTTATGCTGACGCTGACAGGCTTGCCAAGATGATACCATCTCTTCCGAAAACAAAGATTGACGATGCTTTGCAGGAAGGTATGGATCTTAAAAAGGTTTATGATAAAGATCCTAAGGTTAAAGAGCTTGTAGATCAGGCAAAATCTATCGAAGGAATTAAATTTAACATAGGAACACATGCCGCAGGCGTAATAATTTCAAGGGATCCGCTGACAGAAATCGTTCCTATCCAGTACTCAAAAGAAAAAGCGGTAATTACAACTTATCCCATGGGTGATCTTGAAAAGCTTGGGCTTCTTAAAATGGACTTTTTAGGGCTCAGAAACCTTACAATCATCCATAATACGGTAAATATAATAAAGGAAAGGCATGGAATCGGGTTGGATATTGATAAAATCCGTCTTGATGACCCTCCTGTGTATGAAATGCTCTCTAAAGGAGATACTGACGGAGTCTTCCAGCTGGAATCATCGGGAATGAAGACGCTTGTCAAGGATTTAAGGCCTTCCGTGTTTGAGGATTTAGGAGCCCTGGTAGCTCTATTTCGTCCCGGGCCCTTAAACTCGGGAATGGTAGGGGATTTTGTGCAGAGAAAGCACGGCAGGCAGAAAGTTGAGTATAAACACCCGGCATTAGAGCCGATTTTAAAGGACACCTACGGAACAATTGTCTATCAGGAGCAAATAATGCAGATTGCCCAGTCCCTGGCTGGTTATACGCTGGGAGAGGCGGATATTTTAAGACGTGCAATGGGTAAGAAAAAACTTGATGAAATGAACAAGCAAAAGGAGCTGTTCCTTTCAGGAGCGCAAAAAAATAATGTAGACACGGCATTGGCAGAAGAACTTTTTGAAACAATGCTTGATTTTGCGGCATATTGCTTCAACAGGGCGCACTCTGCGGCTTATGCCTTTCTTGCCTACCAGACAGCCTACTTAAAAGCCCATTATCCGGTAGAATATATGTCTTCTTTGCTTTCTAGCGTAAGCTCTAACCAGGATAAAATCCAGCAATACATTGCCGAGTGCCAAAAAATGGGTATTGAAATCCTCCCTCCTGACGTAAACAAGTCAAGAGCGGATTTTACACCGGATGGAAACAACATCAGGTTTGGACTTTGTTCGCTTAAAAACGTCGGAAGCGGGGTTGTGGAAGAGATTATCAAAGGCAGGCAGAGCGAGGATTATAAGTCCTTTTACGATTTTTGTATAAAAATTGACTTGAAATCCTTTAATAAAAGAACTTTTGAAAGTTTAATAAAGGCAGGAGCTTTTTCTGAAATAGAAAAAAGCAGGAAACAATTGGTAGAAAATCTTGATTCCGCAATAAACACCGCTTCCAGGGAAAGCGAAGCCAAAGCCAGCGGTCAGATAAACCTGTTTGCTGCGATGGCTCCCGCAGCAGCCCCGACTTTTCAGATGAAAGGCTCTGATGAAGACTTTTCTGATAGTGAAATTCAGAGCTTTGAGAAGGAATATCTCGGGTTTTACGTTACCAGTCATCCCTTATCCAGCATACGGGACCAGCTTCCGTTTTTGACAACTCACAATATAGCAGAGCTAAAAGAGATTAAAGAAGGAGCCATTGTCACTGTCTGCGGACTTATAACCGGTGTTCGGCAGGTATTTACCAAGTCTAACAAGATGCTGAAAGTTGGGACAGTTGAGGATTTAACAGGAAACGTTGACTTTGTTGCGTATAGCGAAATCCTTGATAAATATGGTTCTTTTCTTGAGCCGGAATCCAAGGTTATTATAGGTGGAAAGATTCAGCTGCGCGGGGATGATGAATCCCAGGTCAGTATTATAATCAATGAAGTTTCTAAAGTGGAAAACTGCAATATAGTTAATATTTATCTTAACCAGGAAACCCGCTTTGAAGAAATGATGGCATTAAAAGACATCCTGACAAGCCATAAGGGAAATGATCCCGTAGTTTTCAACGTAAAAAACAACGGCAGTATGCTAAAAATCCTCGCTGCCTCCAATTACTGGGTAAGAGCTGACAGCGAGATTGAAAACCTTGTGAAAAACCATTTTAAGTCTGATATTCAGATATGTTCTTTAGATTGTGCCTGAACCGGGACAGGATTTATCTGATTTTTTCTCTTCCTTTGACTCGAAAGTTGCTCAGGGCAAAATAAGCCCCAAAACTTATGAAAACTAAGAAACAAAGAAAAAATGCGGTAGAGCTCGGATATTAACCGGTAAACTCATTCCGGCACGCGAGAGCGGGAGTGAAGAGTCGAAACAGCTTCGAGGAGCAGGTGTTGCAGGCTCAAACGCATTCCGGCATTAAACGGCCATTCCAGGCTAAGGACAGCGGAAAAAATTCTTCGGTAAAATTTTTTCATATAAATTCATGACTTGAAATAGTTATAGATTAATGAAATCATGAATTCATAAGTATTTTAAGGATTAAAACAAGGGGTTGTCTATATGCAAAAAAAGACGGGATTTACACTGGCGGAAGTGATGGTTACTCTGGCTGTTATCGGTGTGGTGGCGACACTTACCATACCGGGGCTGATACAAAGCTATCAAAAACTGGAGTATGTAACCAGGCTGCAAAAAAACTATAAAATGCTCAATGAAGTTGTATCAATGATCCAGGTAGAAAATGACGGGACTCTGATCGGGTTTGCAAATAATAATAACGAAGTAAAAGATGCTTTTTTGAAATATTTAAGGTATATGGATAACTGTGATTTGGGCAGTTGCTTGGGAAATCTCTGGCATGATAATACAACCAGTAAAAATTTAGATGGTAGTTATATTTCTGCTTGGTCAGAGGACCCTGTAATTAAATTTCATGATAGCTCAGCCTGGTATTTTAGATTTTTTAGCCCTACCTGTTCAGGAATTTACCATGGTAATATAAATAATGTTTGTTTTGGATTAACTATGGATGTAAACGGAATAGAAAAAGATCCAAACACTCGGGGTAGAGATATTTTTGAATTTTTTATAACCAGGGATAAAGTTCACCCTTTGGGTTCCGGTGGTGATACAACTGTAGGCTCATGTAATACGAGTTCTAACGGCTGGGGCTGCACCGGAAGAGTTATCATAGACGGCTGGAAGATGGATTATTAAAGGGAGTTTGTCACTTACTTATTATTCCTGGGATAGTTCAATTCTAAAAACAGCAGAGCAGATGGTCATAGGTTATTCCATGTGATCGGGAATATACCTATTTAATTTATTGAAAGATTTTTTTTTAGAAATATAATAATATGGTAAAATACAGAATAATTCCTTCTGGAGGAGTGGCAGAGTGGTTGATTGCAGCGGTCTTGAAAACCGCCGTGGGTGCGAGTCCACCGGGGGTTCGAATCCCTCCTCCTCCGTTTTATATTCTGCCTGCCTAACACAGTCGTAAAACTATGATTCCCCGCAACAGGCGGGGTTTTAAAATGTTTCTTTTTTAAACGAGTATGGAAATGGAGAACTTTAAGGAGTAAACAATAAAAACTTAAGTGTTTTTAAAATTTTCAAAAATTCATTCTCCCTCCACCCACCCAATTTTTTCTTTGGTCTCGCTTCCCTC
>JANQIY010000374.1 GCA_028281965.1 Candidatus Gastranaerophilales bacterium | reverse complement strand
ATAGTCTTGAAAAAATCGTATTAAAAAACCAGTCCTGAATCCGCTCAGGACGAAATTTTTTTGTTTTTGCACAGGAACTATTTTTATTTCCTTGCATCTCAAGTTTAACCGAGGTTTCAAAAAAAGTCAAGGGCAAAAGTTTAACGAAGCATTTTTTTATGAGGAAAAGTTTAAATGGGTGTTGTGAAGCGGAATATAAGTAAAATTTTAGATAGAAAAAATTTATCAATAAATAAGCTTTCCAGGCTAATCGGAGAAAAAAACAGCAGTAATTTAAATCAAAGAATTCTGGGCAAGATAAGTTTTTCAAAAAAGATCCAGGAAAAACTTTTACCAATCCTTGAAGTATCAGAAGAAGAGTTCAACATCTGGCTAATTGCGGATAAATACCCGCTGGAAACCTTTGAACTGGCTGTTAAAAACCGAAAAGAGTTTCCCTACAAAAGAAAACGGCTTTTGACAACCAAAATAGACAATATTCTGAAAGAAAAAGACATGTCAAGGACTGCTCTTGCAACGCAGATAAAATATAGCCAGAGCAGCCTGAATAAAATGATTACAGGCAAAAGGAAAGTGTCCGATTTTGTCCTTGGCGGGATTTCAAGCGAGCTTGAAATCCCGCCAAATGAGCTTTTAAGCTGGATAATCGCTGATAAGTACAGCCTGGAAGTTCTTGAGGCTGCCCTTAAAGAAAAACTATCCTGCAAATAAAAAGAGAAGCTAATATAGCCGCGAAATCAGCAATCAGCCCGGCAAGAAGGGCATGCCTGACTTTGGTAACCCCTACCGCCCCAAAATAAACCGCAATTACATATAGCGTTGTCTCCGAACTCCCTGTCATAACCGCGGCAAGCCTCGCCATATACGAATCCCCGCCGTACTGGTTGGCTATCTCCGACATAATCCCGAGAGCGCCGCTTCCTGACATTGGCCTTACGATTGCAAGCGGCAAAATATCAGCCGGCATCCCGATTAAGTCCAGCACAGGCGATGTAAATTCCGCCAGCAGCTCCATTGCACCGGATGCCCTGAACATTCCTATGGCAACGAGAATTGCAACCAGGTACGGGATTATCTTCAAACCCACTCCTACTCCTTCTCTTGCCCCTTTGATGAATGTATCGTAAAGAGAAACACGCTTAAACAACGCCCATAAAGGGATTGACACAATAAGCAACGGTAAAATCCAGACGGAAACGAGGGTTATGGTCTTTATGAAAGAATCAACAAACATTATTTTTCTCCCTCTTCAAGATAATTTTCCGTCTTGAAAACGGGGATTTTTTCAAGGATTTTTACTGCTATAATTGCCGTTACCAGGGCTGTACCTGTAGCAAAGAGGGTAGGGCCGATTATTACCGTAGGGTTTTGTGCGCCTGCCCCTATCAAAACCCCGATTATCGAGGCAGGAACAAGCTGGACTCCTGCCGTATTTATCGCAAGAAACGTACACATTGCGTTTGTGGCGATATTTTTATGCTTATTAAGCGTTTGCATCTCCTGCATTGCCTTTATCCCTATAGGAGTAGCCGCGTTAGTTACCCCAAGGGCGTTGGCGGAGACGTTCATTGCCACGCTTCCGATTGCGGGATGTTCCGGCGGGATTCCCGGGAATAACCTCTTTGTTATCGGCTTGATGGCCTTTGAAATCAGCACAATCAGCCCTGATTCCTCGGCAAGCTTCATAAGCCCAAGCCACAGGCACATTATGCCTATTAAGGAAACGGAAATTTCAACGGCAAGCCCGGCATAGTCAATCGCCGCCTGGCCAACTTTATCTATCCTGCCGTTAAGCCCTCCCACTATTACGGCTGTCACAATAAAAAATAGCCAGATGTAACCTAACATATTAAAAAATTCTAATTAATTAAGTACTTTAATTTTTAACTCTTAAGCCTGCTCGGCTTTTCCGCCGGCTGCTTCAATTTTTTCCTTTGCAGACCTGGAAAAATGCCTTGCTTTAACCGTGATTTTTTTTGAAATTTCGCCGTTGCCGAGGACTCTGAGTTCCTGGTATTTTCTGCTAAACAGGCCTTTTTCTTTTAAAAGCTCTATATCAACAACGTCTTCTTCCATTTTATCAAGCTGAGAAACGTTGACCTCAGCGTAGACGATCTGGTTTACAAGAGGAAACCCTTTTAATTTAGGGACTTTCCTGTAAGCAGGCATTTGCCCGCCTTCAAACCCGGGCTTCCTGCTGATGCCCGCACGCTGTCCTTCGCCTCTATGGCCTCTGTCGCAGGTTTTACCCATTCCCGAACTTATTCCCCTGCCGACGCGCTTGGGTCTTCTTACAGCGCCTTCTGCGGGTTTAAGTTCGTCGACTTTTATTGATTTATTTTTTTCTTCGGTTGTCATTTTTTCACCCTGTACATTGTTTAATTTAACATTTGCTCAAGAGTAAGGCCTCTTGCATTTGCTACGTCTTTGAATTTCCTTAGCTCGGAAAGAGCTTTAATTGTTGCTCTTCCTATATTTAAAGCTGAATCTGAGCCTAATGACTTGCAGAGTATATTTTCAATACCTGATAATTCAAGCACTGACCTTGCTGAACCGCCAGCGATGATTCCTGTACCTTCTGCTGCCGGTTTTAACATAATTTTTCCCGCACCTGCTTTTGAAACTATCGGGTGAGGTATTGTTTTTTTGAATATAGGAACCTGTATAAGGCTTTTTCTTCCTTCAATAATAGCTTTTTGGATAGCCCCGATGACTTCACTGGACTTTCCAACGCCTATTCCGACCTGTCCCTGGCCGTCCCCTACTACTACCACAGCTCTAAAGCTCAGTTTTTTTCCGCCTTTTACGACTTTAGTAACCCTTCTTATCTGGAGGACTCTTTCTTTCCATTCTCCTGACTGTGGTTGAGCCTGAGGTTCACGTCTTTCATCAGACGAACGGGCTCCTCTTTTTTCCCTTGGTTCTTTTTTCTCTTGTGCCACTTAGTTTTATCCTCTTTTGTTTATTATTAATACTTTATTTTCTTCTTGTTTTTAATTGACATATAATTATAAACCAAAAATAAAGCAAATAATCAAGAAAAAATTTTAGCAGTGGTAATATTGTAACTATAAATATCGTCTTAAGGAGTAAACAATAAAAACTTAAGTGTTTTTAAAATTTTCAAAAATTCATTCTCCCTCCACCCACCCAATTTTTTCTTTGGTCTCGCTTCCCTC
>JANQIY010000373.1 GCA_028281965.1 Candidatus Gastranaerophilales bacterium | reverse complement strand
GGAAAATTAGGGTAATGTCAGCCCTTCTAAAGGGAGGGGGTTGGGGGTGGGTTGTAAAATTTTCGCTTTTACAAATTAATTCGCGACTCGAGTTAATTAATTTGAGCCTGGAATTTAATAAAAAGCAATCATAGTCAAGTAGAAGTTTCTTAAAATTTATAGAAAAAATAAACGGACATTTTAAGGAATTTTTAAAAAATAACTAACCCGTCATTCTGGTTAATTAAAACCTGCTATTTGGCATAATCTATAAAAACTTTTCTAAAATGGGCATAATAAATTGACATTGCTATAAATTTTGTAAATGCCTGAGGGTGTTTTAAAAGGCTTATAAAAAAAGTTTTCCAATAATACAGGCGGCCTTTATCCAGGATTCCCATATATAATACTGATTTTATAACCGCATAAATTGATTCCCAGTTAAGATACTCATCAACCTGGTGGTTATAGTTTTTGATAAAAGTAAGGACTCTGGCATAGTACTCTTTTTTGGAATAAACGGTTTTAACTATCTCTTTATAACCGCTCATAAGAACTTCCGGATCAATTTTGGGCATAAAATTTATTGAAAAATCAGTATTATTTCCGGAACTGTCAGTTAAGAGCCTGTTTTCACGCCTTAATCTTTCATGCAGCCTGGTTCCGGGAAGAGCCTGCAAAAGACCTATCATCGCAATTACAACGCCGGTTTTTTGGATAAATTCAATTTGTCTCTTGAAAATGCTTATATCATCATTGTCAAAGCCAATAATAAACCCGGCGGAGACTTCAAAACCATTCCTGTAAAGAGTAAGCACAGAATCTACAACATTGCGGTTTTTGTTCTGGAATTTTCCGCACTCAGCCAGGCTTTCCTCTGAAGGGGTCTCGAGTCCGATAAACAAGCTGTTAAAACCGGCTTTTCTAAGTAATGCCATTAAATCTTCGTCATCTGCCACGTTTAATGACACTTCCGTCATAAACGATATTTTGTTTTTATTATGGTTTTTCCAGTCAATAATTGCTTTTAAAAGCTGCTTTGTTTCGTTTTTATTTCCTATAAAATTATCATCCACGAAAAAAATTGGGCCTTTCCAGCCGGACTCAAAAAGCTCGTCCAGTTCTTTTACAATCTGGTCAGGAGTTTTTGTGCGGGGGATTTTGCCGTTAAGTCTTACAACATCGCAAAATTCGCAGTCAAAAGGACATCCTCGGGAATACTGCAAAGGCATTCGGACATATGCCTTCTGGTTGACCAGTTCCCATTTTGGACTGGGCGTATTTTTTACATCAGGCTTCTCTTGTGACCTGTAGTATTTCTGTAAACGGTTGTTTTTAAGGTCTTCAAGAAAAAAAGGAAGCGTAATTTCCGCTTCATCAAGCACAAAGTAATCAATTTCCGGGTATTCATCATGTAAATTGCTGAAAAGAGGTCCTCCTGCCACTGTTTTAGTCTCTAATTCCTTGCATTTCTGTGCTATCTGGCGTGCAGACTCTCTCTGGGTAATCATTGCGCTTATAAACACATAATCTGCCCATAAAATATCCTTTTCATCAAGGGGTTCTATGTTAAGGTCAATAAGCTTTGTTTCAAAGTCTTCAGGTAACATTGAAGCTACGGTTAACAATCCTAACGGAGGCATAAGAGCTTTTTTCCTGATAAAACTCAATGAATGTTTAAAACTCCAGAATGTTTCGGGATACTGTGGATATATCAATAGAATTTTCAATTAACCTATCTCCAGTTATTTTAAAATCTGCATTTTTTATATTTTTATATATAAATACATAAATTTCAATAATCTATTAAGCAGTACTGGAAATTTTTTATTTAAACCCAGCCTTTAGATAAAGAAAATTTAAGCTTTAGCCGGATAATATTTTTATTAAGGAGTAAACAATAAAAACTTAAGTGTTTTTAAAATTTTCAAAAATTCATTCTCCCTCCACCCACCCAATTTTTTCTTTGGTCTCGCTTCCCTC
>JANQIY010000372.1 GCA_028281965.1 Candidatus Gastranaerophilales bacterium | reverse complement strand
GAGGGAAGCGAGACCAAAGAAAAAATTGGGTGGGTGGAGGGAGAATGAATTTTTGAAAATTTTAAAAACACTTAAGTTTTTATTGTTTACTCCTTAATTATGCGCAGCTAAAAATATTTTTCAAAATAAATGAATCTGGTAGCAACTTGCATTTATGCTAAAATAAAATATGTTCGGGGCAACACGAGCTAAAAGTTAATAATAGAAAATATAATTCAAGCTCTTTAATAAATTATTATTTTGGTGGAGTAAATGAAATCAAGTAATTTATCAAGCAAATTTTTAATTATTTTTTATACCGTAACTTTTATCCTGGTCTTTAACGTGAGCTGTCAGGCTTATGATAAGCATAAGATATTGAGACCCTATAACCAGGACTCTTATAACCCTTCGTTTCATAATATAAGCGATAACGACGCAAATTACAGCCAATACCTTGATGAAAGCGACGTCTATTACAAGAAGGGAATGGAGTTTTACAGGGATAACGAATATTCCAAGGCAATAAAAATGCTGTCAAAGTCTCTTGAGATAGCTCCTGACAGAATAAAAACCAGGACAAACCTCGCTGTAGCTTATATAAACAGAGGCACGTATTATTTCAACAGTGAATCTGATTATGAAAAAGCTTCTAATGACTACAGAAGCGCCATTTATTACCTGAAATATGACGGTGTTAAGCTAACTACCAACCTTGCCCGGGAAAACCTTGAAATTGCCGGGAATAACCTCGATAATGTCCTTGCAAAGCAGGAAATCAGCAAAAACAAATATGCCCGTTTAAAAGTCGCTAAAATACTCAGGGGCCAGGGAAAATTTAAAGAAGCAGTAGTTGAATACAATGCCTCAATGGAAGGCAGTGAACCTGAGCCGGAAACGCTGGAAGCGATAGGGGATATGTATAGAGCAGTCCAAAAACCTGACCTTGCCTCCAAACACTATCAAAACGCTCTTTCTTTGGATAAAGATAACGCCGGGCTTCACTTGAAGTTTGCAAAAGCCTTACAGGACCTGGGAAAAAATGACCTGGCGGTAAGGGAGTTTAATATTGCGCTTAATATAGGGGAAACCGGGCAAAAACAGGAAATTTTAAATGCTCTTGAAAAAATATGGGTTGAAAAAATCAAGGATAATCCGCGTGATGCCTCTTCCCATATGAATCTTGGCGTTGTGTTGCAGAAAAAAGAAGACTTTAAGGGAGCTTTAACAGAATATAAAATTGCGGAATCCATAAATCCCAACGATATCATGACAAGATTGAACATGGGCACGTTATACCAGGCCAAAAAGGAATATGATACGGCAATAAAAGCTTATGATACCATATTGCAGGTTAAACCCGATCATTACCTTACCCATTACTATAAAGGAACGGTCTTAAGGGACAGCGGAAAGCTTGATGAAGCAATAAAAGAGTTCCAGTTTGTTTTAAGACAAAAACCTGATAACAAAAAAGCAAAAGATGCCCTGTTTGAAACCGTATTGCTGTATGAAAACCCCGGTGACGTGGTAAAGATACTGGAAACGTTTGCCAGGAACAACTCCAGGGACCCGGTTGCACAGTTTAAGTATGCTTTCTATCTGCATTCCATAGACAGGTTCGAGGAGGCAATGGAGTATTATCACAGGACATTAAGGGCTGAGCCGACTTATACCGATGCTTATCTCAATATAGCCAACATTTATAAGCAAAGGAACCAGTTTCCGCTGTCAGTGGGCATCCTTGAAAAAGGGCTTGCTAAAATGCCTGACAATAAACGGATTGAGGAAATGTTAACCCTGATAAAGTCTGAAGTAGCTACTGTCAGATATCAATACGCGCTTCAAATGCATACGGAAGGTGAATATGACAAGGCAATAAAGGAATATCAAAATATAATCCAGATAAGCGAATCGGATTCAGACCTTTACGTGAACCTTGGAGCTGCTTACCAGGCAAATAATGACGTTGAAAACGCTATAAGTGCTTATAATAAGGCGATTGAAATTAATGACAGCAATTCAACAGCGTATTATTACCTGGGTACAGCATATTTCGGCCGGGAAGATTTTGAAAAAGCTCTCAAGGCATACCAAAAAGCGCTGGCTATAAACCCTGACGATGAAAACATCAAACAGGCTATTGATTCCTCCAGGCAGGTTATGACCGATAAAATCCTGGAAAAAGGCATTGCCCAGTATAATCAGGGACAATATAAAGATGCGCTCTTAACCCTGAATACCGCCCTGATCAGCGCGGCCGAGAATGCCGATATTTATTATCACCGCGGCATGGTCTATGAAGCAATGGAAAAATATCCGCTTGCCATAAGCGATTATAAAAACGCGATTTATTACAATCCCGGGCTTGATATAGCATACTATGCGCTGGCGGTTAATTATGACATCATGAAAAACTATGTCGAAGCTAAAATTTGGTATGAAAAATTCATAAATGAAGCCGATAATCAGAATGACGAGTATGTAAAGTATTCCAGGGAAAGGATTTTGCAGCTGTAGCAGTCTTAATGAAGGGCCAATCCGAAAAAACTGAATTATTAAAAAAACTAACAATTGGCGGCGTAAAGTTGGACAGCTGCGTAATACTGGCGCCGATGGCAGGTTTTACCGATACTATACTGCGCCGGATTGTCAGGGAATCCAGCCCCAAATGCCTTTTAATGAGTGAAATGGTCAGCTCTGAAGCCTTAAAGTTTAACAAGGAACAACATATTTTAGACCATCTTCCTCCGGAACAGCCGCTTTCTTTCCAATTATCCGGGCATAAACCTGAAATAATGGCGGAAGGGGCTAAAAAGCTCGAAGAAATTGCAACTTTAATTGATATAAATATGGGCTGTCCGGTTCCAAAAATCACCAAAAACTCTGACGGGGCAAAATTAATGAGCGATCTAAAGCTGGCTTCACGGATTATTACAGCTGTAAAACAGTCAGTGACCATCCCTGTTACCGTTAAATGCCGGTTGGGATGGGATTTTAACTCCAAAAACCACGTTGAATTCGCTAAAATGGCCGAGGAATCAGGAGCCGATGCCCTGATAGTCCATGGCAGGACACGTTCGCAAATGTATTCAGGATCAGCTGACTGGCAGGCAATAGGCGAAGTCAAGCAGGCTGTGAATATCCCGGTTATAGGCAATGGGGATATCGATTCCCCGCAAAAGGCGCTGGAATGCCTGAAAATGTCCGGCTGTGACGGAATTGCAGTCGGCAGGGGAATCCTTGGCGACCCGGGACTTATCGGCAGGATTGAGAAATACCTTTTTACAGGTGAACTTGAGCCGTCGCCTGATTTTCAGGCAAGACTGCAAAGTGCTCTTTTGCATACACAAATGCAGGTTGATTATCGTGGGGAATACGCAGGTATAAGGTATATGCGGAAATTCTTCGCTCATTATATAAAAAATATAAAAAATGCCAGTAAATTCCGGTTTGACCTTGTCAGATGCTCTACTCTGAAAGAGGTTGAGGAGATTTTTTACAGAATTACCTCTTTATAAGACCATTGCATAACTTAACTTGGCTTAAAACAGTTGCATAAAGGATTTGAAAGACATATTAAGAAGGCAGCAAAAAACTTTTACGCAATTGCGCCATGCTTATTTATTGTATCATCCCTAGGGTATGGTAAAAATTTTACAAAAGGTAATTAAAATCTTAATCTGAATTAAAAAATGGCTTTTTTAATAATCTCTTAAGCTATTTTTTCAATACTTTCAATTGATTCTTTTTCTTTGTTATAAGTTTTATAAAGGTCATAATTGGTTTGTAAATTCATCCAAAATTCCGGAGTTGTTCCAAACAAGCTGGCAAGTTTTAATGCCATTAAAGGTGTTATATTCCTTTTCCCATTGTAAATTTCATTTATGGTTTTAATGCCCACCTTAAGTAATTCAGCCAACTTAGCTTGAGTCAATCCATAAGGCACCGCAAATTCCTCTTTTAATATTTCTCCGGGATGGGTATAAGGTCGTATTTCCATATCTAAGTACTCCTTTTATTTGTGATAATCATCAATATAGACATCTTCAACATTACATTTCATAAACTTAAAAATTATTCTAACTGATCATTTATCCTTATACTGCAATAATTTTTTTTATTTCTTTACATTTAAAGTTTATTATCATATAGATATATTATCACCATATGATAACTATTTCAATATAAACTTTAAAAGAACTTAGAAGCTGTCTTGTTAAAACCTGAAAGGCCCTTAAAGTTTTTGCTCGCAAACAAGGTCTAAAGTCTTTTGAACACGCTCTAAAGGCTCATCAACATCCATAAAATTTCCCGCACGGAGTAATTTATCAATTACCTGCTCAAATTTTTCGCCCTCACACTCAAAATCCTGTCTAAAAAGAAGTCTTACCGGAGTTTTTGCGTGAGCTGTCTGTAATAAAATCTCGTTTTTCCTGATTTTTTCATAATCTCCCGGATTTGAAAGAGGAGCTGACTGAGTAGGAGTGAGCCTCAGAATAAGTACGTCCTTCCCTTTATACTCCAGCAGGTCTTCATCCTGCACAAACAGGATAGAAATGTCCTGTGAAAGCGATTTAACCAGGCTGTCAGTTATAACATCAATTTTCAGGTATTTTTCAAGCCCCTCCCCATATAGTACCTGTTGGATTTTTGTCGGGACAATGGGGTCTGTATACCTGAATTCAAGGGGAAATCCTTTGTAATCTGTAATTAAAATCGCGCCCAGATGACCTTTTGTACTGGAAGAAAGCGTTATTCCATAAGCCAGTTTGGTTGTTTCGTCGCTCATTTAGTAAAACTCTTTTTCTTGAGGTCCTGTGAACTTAAAATCTTTCTTAACTTCATAATAGCCTGGGCATGAAGCTGGCAAACCCTGGATTCTGATATGGTTAAAGCTGTTCCGATTTCTTTTAACGTCATATTCTCGTGGTAATAGAGAGCAAGGATCATTCTTTCACGTTCAGGCAGGTTAGATAAAGCTTTTGAGAGTTCATTTTTTACATCCCGGTTTTCCAGCTGGGAAAGTGGATCATCAACTTTCTTATCCTGAATAGTATCAATTAATTCTATACTTTCAGAAGATGAATCCTTTTTATCATAAAGAGAAACAAGTGTGTTGCTTTCCATTTCCATAATTGTCGCTTCCACCTTTTCTTTGGGCAAATCTAACTTTTTGGCGATCTCATCAGTTGACGGAGCCCTTCCCAGCTGCCCTTGAAGTTCGGAAACAGCTGTTTGTACCTGTTTAAAACGCTTTTGCGCGCCTCTTGGAACCCAGTCAAAACTTCTAATTCTGTCAATTATAGCCCCACGTATCCTTAAAAGCGCATATGTCTCAAATCTCACGCCTTTGCTGGGCATAAATTTTTCAACAGCGTCAATCAGCCCTTCCACGCCGTAACTTGATATATCTTCAGTAGAAATCGTTGAGGGCAGGGTTATTCTTAGCCTTCCTGCCACGTATTTTATAAGGTAAATATACTGAATAATTAATATGTCCCGTAGTTTTTTGTCAGTCCTGTCCTTTTCAAACTCAAGCCAAACCTTGTTAATCTCTTCGTCGGATAACTTTTTTTCTTTGCTGTTAAATGTATTCAGATTTATATGCGAAGAATAACTCATTTAGACTGAATTTTCCTTTTTTAGACCAACACCGGTTTTATAAAATAGCTTAATTAATTTAAATTAATTAATTCACTAATATTGATTTTAATGACACCAGCATATATCGCATCATTCAAATACCGTATTTGAAAAATTTTAAGCAGGTAAAAGGCTTTTAGCCAACAACTATTAATAGTCTAAAAAAGTTTTCGATAAATGGAATTAAAATTCAACATTGTATCACCACCCCCTTAATCCCCTTACTCCCCTACATTTCAGGGCAATTCAGTTCTAAATTGGATAAATTAAACTTAAACTGTCACCCCGCACTTGATGCGGGGTCTAGCCAATTAATGCTGATACGCGATAAGTA
>JANQIY010000370.1 GCA_028281965.1 Candidatus Gastranaerophilales bacterium | reverse complement strand
GAGGGAAGCGAGACCAAAGAAAAAATTGGGTGGGTGGAGGGAGAATGAATTTTTGAAAATTTTAAAAACACTTAAGTTTTTATTGTTTACTCCTTAGATTAATTATTCGATTAAACTTATGTAAAAAAATATTTCAATTTTAAAATAAATCATTAAATAAGTTTCATAAATCATAAAAACAGTCGATAACTTTAATATTGGGAGTATTGTCACAAAAGGAATATTTCATGGAACAAAAGGAAAATTTTCTTGCCAAAGTCTATAAAAGCCTGTTGTCAACAGCTAAAGATCAAAATTCTCTTGAAGACGAGCTTAAAGTAAGCAAAATTCTTGATGAGAAGAACGGTATATTTAATATAGAAGAAAATAAAGTTTTTAACTTTGATGCTAAAAGCGATATTTTTAGCGAAAATAAAGGAAATACTATTTTCGAAAACAGCTTTGAAAATAATGTTTTTAGCGCAAATAACAATGATACCCTTGAAGCCTTTAAAATAATGGATTTGGGCTTTAATAAAGGGGGAACGGAATCAGGTTTAGGCGGTAATTTTGACCGGATCGGCTAAACTAAGACGCTGTCTTACCAATAGGTTCTAAACGACAACTTCTTCTTCCATTGCTTCCTGCATTTCATCCAGAACAAGTTTTGCCGCTGAAACCCTGTCTTTTGCGGATGTAATAGGCCTGCCCACGACAAGGTAATCAACTCCTGTTCTAATGGCGTCTTTTGGAGTTACAACCCTTATCTGGTCATTAACAACTGACCAGGTTGGTCTTATTGCCGGGCATAAGATAATGAAGTCTTCACCGCATGCCTTTTTGATTTTTGGGACATCTGTCGCACTTGCGATAATGCCGTCAAGCCCGGACTCTTTGGCAACGCTTGCCAGCTGGCTTACATAATCATCAATATTGCGGTTAATCAACAGCTCTTCGGTAAGTGTTTTTTGCCCAAAACTCGTAAGCAAGGTAACGCCTAATACGGTCGGTTTTGGCAAGCCGCAGCTTTTTGCGGTCTCACGCGCAAGCTTCAGGCAGGTGGAAATCATTTTGGAACCGCCTGTAGTATGTACATTAAAGAAGGTAACCCCGTGTTTTATAAGATTAGCACTTGCTTTAGCAACGGTATTCGGGATATCGTGGAACTTTCCGTCAAAGAAAATTTCCCTTCCTTCATCCTGGATCATTTTGATAATGTCTGGCCCTACACTGGTATACAGCTGTAAACCCACTTTAAAAACACCTACATAATCCCTGAGCTCGGTAACAAGCTTTTTGGCTTCCTCCATAGTGTTTACATCTAACGCCAGCACAAGTCTGTCCCTTGCTGTTTTATTTTTTAGAATCATTATTTTTATATCTCCGATTAAAATACTAAATCTTGTCTTTAAATAGCCCGCTTGAAATTCAAATTATTTTAGCACTTAATAAATATATCTACAACAAAATGAAGATTAATAAAAATTTTTTATTTTTACCAACAGTTTTAAAAATAGAAAAAATATTAAATTTTTCAAAACTTTTAGCTTTTAATTTTATAATTTTATTGATGATAAGATGGTACTAATGAACAAAAGAAGGTAATAGGAATGTGGGAATACACGGAAACAGTAAAGGAACACTATAAAAACCCAAAAAACGTAGGGTCAATCGAAGATGCGGACGCCATAGGAGAAGTCGGGAGCATTGCCTGCGGCGACGCTCTTAAGCTGTATTTAAAGATTGATAACAACGGAATAATAACAGAGGCAAAATTCCAGACGTTCGGATGCGGCTCGGCAGTAGCAAGCGCAAGCATTCTCACGGAAATGATCATAGGAAAAACTGTCCGGGAAGCCGAGCAAATTACCAACCAGGATATAGCAGACCTCCTTGGAGGCTTGCCTGAGCAAAAAATGCACTGCAGTGTAATGGGAAGAGAAGCCCTGGAAGATGCTCTTGCTAATTTTAAAGGTAAGCCTACGGAAAAGAAGATAAAAAGTAAAATAATTTGCGGGTGTTTTGGAGTAACAGAGGATAAAATCAAGGAAATTATCCGAAAAAACACCTTAAATCTGGTTGATGAAATAACAAATTACACCAAAGCCGGCGGCGGTTGCGGAAAATGTAAGGATGACCTTTTGAAAATCCTTAATGAGGAAATTTCAAAAAGAAATAACGGGGCAAAAGAAAAACCACTAACCAAGACACAGCTTATTTTAAAGGTTAATAAAATCCTCGAAAACAAAGTAGCGCCTGAGCTTCGCAAAGACGGCGGAGATATTGAGCTTATTGACATTGAAGATAACAAAATATTTGTAAACCTGCAAGGAGCATGCAAAAATTGTCCAAGCAGCAATTTAACCCTGAAAAATTTTGTGGAAGACATCCTAAAAGAACACCTGGGCGAAAATATTGAAGTTGTAGAAGCTTAAAGTTGTATAGTAAGTAACAAAGAGAGTGGAAAATGGCTGAAAAAATCATATATCTTGATAACAATGCGACAACAAGGGTCTGTAACGAAGCGTTAGAATCGATGCTGCCGTTCCTGAGGGAAAAATACGGCAATCCTTCAAGTATGCATAGTTTTGGCGGTGAAATAGGAAAATATATAAAGACAGCCAGGGAGCAGGTAGCAGGTTTAATAGGAGCAGCCGACCCGCAGGAAGTTATTTTCACCAGTTGCGGCACAGAAAGCAGCAATATGGCAATGCGCGGCCTCACAGAGCCTCACAAAAAGCATATTATTACCACAAAAGTTGAGCACCCATGCGTGTTGAATGTTGCCAAGCACCTTGAAAAAAACCATGGCTATAAAGTGACATATCTCGGCGTGAACTCTGAGGGGGCGCTGGACCCGGATGAATTTAAAGACAGTATAAGACCTGACACGGCGCTTATATCGATAATGTGGGCAAATAATGAAACAGGGGTGATTTTTCCTGTAGAACAGTTTGCCGCAATTGCAAAGGAAAAGAACCCGGAAGTCCTGTTTTTTGTTGATGCAGTCCAGGCTGCAGGTAAAATACCTATTGATATTAAAAACACACAAATTGACATGTTGAGCATATCAGGCCATAAAATCCATGCCCCAAAGGGAGTTGGCGCAATTTACGTGAAAAAGGGAACGCTTATAACTCCGTTTATGCAGGGAGGCCATCAGGAAAGAGGCCGAAGAGGAGGCACAGAAAACGTTGCCGGAATCGTAGCCCTTGGCATGGCCTCAGAGCAGGCGTTAAAATACCTTGACGATGAAACTACCAGGGTAAAACAAATGAGAGACCGTCTTGAAAAAGGCATTCTTGAGAACTCGTTCAACGCCAGGATAAACGGTTCACGATTTAATAGAGTCCCTAATACTACCAATATCAGCTTTGAATACATTGAAGGAGAGCTTATCCTTCTTCATATGAGCGATTTAGGTATTTGTGCAAGCTCAGGAAGCGCCTGTACCAGCGGAAATCTGGAGCCGAGCCACGTCCTCAGGGCAATGGGGATTCCGTTTACCGCGGTTCATGGCAGTATAAGGTTCAGCCTCAGCAGATATACCACAGATGAAGAAATAGACTATGTCCTGGAAAAAGTGCCGGCAATTATCGAAAAGCTCAACTCCATTTCTCCTTTCCAGACAGAGTTAAAAGAGCTAAAAGAAATCAAAACCTCGGTAAAAAAACAGTAAACTAGCTCCTTAATCAAGAAGAGGCGGAGGAGGAGGAAGTTCGGTGTCATATTCCCTATATTGGGGATTTTTGGGAATGGGCTTCTTTTTTGAAATGCCTGGGCTAAATGCATCCTTTGAAGCCCTGTAAACACTCTTTGATAAAATTGCTATCCCCTTTGTTGTCTTTCTTGTCAGGAACCAGCCTGACTTAAGAGTATACTTGGTTAGATAATAAGCGGTTTTTGAGGCAAATTCGATTGTTTTATCCGCAATATCAGTAGCTACCCCGGCATTTGCCTTTTGCGGGAAAAGCAGGAATACGCATATAGATATTAGCGTAAATATTTTTCTGAATTTATACATAGATCCTGTGAGGTTATAATTAATATTCAGCCTACTAAATTATGCAGATTTTCTCAACCTTTTTTTAACCGAATTAAGACATTTTCCAGAAGTAAGGAAGAAACAAAAAATTCTTATGTAAAATTTTCAAAAATATTCCTTATTAAATTTTTTCGGTCGACCGACCGACCGAAGGGAGCTTGCTTCCCTAC
>JANQIY010000369.1 GCA_028281965.1 Candidatus Gastranaerophilales bacterium | reverse complement strand
ATTAGCAACTCAAGTTATTTAGTCAGGGCTATTGTCTATTATGTTTGCCGGATAGATGCCGCATCAAGTGCGGCATGACACGATGTGTAAGAATTTTTTTTATTCCTTAAATTAAAAATGTAGGGGAGTAAGGCCCTGAAGGTGGGCGGCGGCTTCATGAATGAGGCTGTGCTCCCGCTAACGCCGGCATGAATGAGGCTGTGCTCCCGCTAAAGCAGAGCCGCCGCCTCTTTTTTTATAAATTTTAAGGAATTTTTATCAAGCTACAGCTGTTTTTTAGCTAACCCGTCATTGGGGTTACTTAAGATAAACGGCGTTATTGATGAAGTTTTATAAATTTTGAAATTTTTATATTAATTGCATATAATTGTGCTATTAATTTATAAATAATTAAGCAAATAATCTTCTTTAAAATTATAGATAGGAGAAAAAAAGTGGCAACTAAAAAAACAAATAAATTACCTGAAGGAGTAGGGAAAAGAATCATTGAAACTTTGAAAAACCAGGAATACCAGCTTGAAGAGGAACAAACATCTTCAACCGAGCCGGAAATTGAAGAAGATGAGGAAGGTATAGAAGCTGAGCCTGACCAGGTCGTGGAAGAGATCGGGCCAAAAGACGAAGTTGAAGAAAAAAACGAAGTTGAAATTATTTCCGAGGTGGAAGAAGAAGTAATTTCCAGGGAAAAACCCGAGATGGACTTTGAATATGCCCCGAAAAAAACTTCAAAAAAGAAAACCGAAAAGCGGTCTTATTACAAGGAAGAAAGTAGTGAAAAACCGGAGTCTTCAGATATTGATACGCTTTTAAGCCTGATAAACCATCTCCCATCCGGTGTGACAAAACAAACGGGAGCGCTAATCATCAGGCAAACAATGGAGGCAATGGGGATTTCCATGAATAAAGTCCTGGCAGACGCCCAGTCCGTACAAGAAGAGCTTGAGCAGAGCATTAAAAACAATATTAACGTGATTGAAGAATACAGGACGAAAGTTAAAATACTTGAGCAGGAAATTCAGAAATTCAGAAAAAAAGCGCATGAACTGGAAGATATAATAAGTTTGTTTATACTCTCAGACGATAAAAAATAATAATTCATTTTTTTTATTCTTTATAACTCGAGTTTTATAATGACAAAAACAGGTATATAACCTGTTTTTGTTTGCGTCTAAACTTTTAGATATTAAGCGCTTTTTAGTCAAACCCGAGATAGTCCTGAACAAATACATCCCATCCGCTTCTTGGCTTTGGGCAAGGGCAGGGTGCTGCTGCACCTGTAAGGTACTGGGGATTATACATAGTAGTTTGAGGGCAACAAGGACTTAAAGGCCGGTTTGCCTGGTAAGCCATAGGAGCTGCTGCACCTGTATAGTACTGGGGTGTAGCGCTGTAATAGAACGCGTTTTGCGGGCAGCAAGGATTTACAGACTGATAAGCCATGGGAGCTGTTGTCCTGTAAGCCTGTGCCCCGGGCATATAAACAGGCGCTGCCGGCTGATAAACGTGTGATACCGGTTTTTGATAAGCTCTTTGCTGCTGATATGTCCTTGGTTGAGTCATAGGTTGCCGGTAAGCTCTTCCAGGTTTACTGTAAGACTTTTGAGCCTGCCGGTAAGTACTTTGTTGATACATCTGCTGAGCTTGCTGACGGGCAGGCTGCATTTGCTTTTTCATTGGGCATCCGCCTAATGGGCATCCTCCCTGTGAAAATGCGGGTTGTGCAATTAAAAATGCAAGACCGAGTAATAATAAATGTTTTTTCATGCTTCCTCCTCTTTTAAACTTTGTGCGTTTTGTTTTAAGAACATTTTATGTCTTTGCTCATATTCAAGTTTTTATTGTTATTGAAAAACCCAATCCAGTTAATTAACAAGAAAGGCTATTTTAAATAAATAAAGGATAATACCCAATCCTTTTTCATGTTTGTGCCCATTGCTTTTAAGAGAGTAACAAAAAATTTTTCCTGCCCTTCATAAATTTTTAAAAAAAAATCCCTGCACATAAATGAGCCTGGACTGCCGCGCCATGAACGAGACTGCCGCCATGCCGGCCCGGATAAATTGCCATTATCGTTCCTCCTGGTTACGGGCAAAATTTTTAGACAATGTTCAATTATCCTGAGATTCAGACCAATATAGTTTTAATTCTATTTTAAATACTCGTTAATAGAGGCTGCTGCTTTTTTCCCGGCGCCCATTGCGTTAATTGCGGTTGATTCACCGGAAGGAGCTATATCTCCCCCTGCCCATACGCCGGAAATGGAAGTTTCACCCGTTTCAGGGTTTGTGATTATATATCCCCTGTCATTAACCTTCAGCTCAATATTGTCATCTTTTGCCGAGCGCTGGATTATCGGGTTAGGGTTTGTCCCAAGGGCAACAATCACGGTATCCAGCTCAACATCGACCGTCTTTCCTTCAACCGCAACAGGTTTTCTTCTCCCTGAAACGTCAGGTTCCCCAAGTTCCATAACCTGCAGTTTTATGCCTTCTACTTCCTTGCCGTTGCCGGTAATTTCCAGAGGGGAGTGCAGCAGTAGGAATTTTATGCCTTCTTCTTTGGCATGCTCAATTTCCGCTTTTCTGGCGGGAAGTTCAGCTTCTGAGCGGCGGTAGATTATGATAACTTCGTCAAACCCAATTCTTTTAGCGACCCTGGCGGAATCCATGGCTGTATTTCCCCCGCCTATGACAGCGGCTTTTTTGCCTATCCTCAAAGGAGTAGGGGTGTCATGCCTGTGGGCGTTCATAAGGTTTACCCTGGTTAAAAACTCATTGGCTGAATACACGCCGTTCAGGTTTTCGCCGGGGATGTCAAGCATTTTGGGAAGCCCTGCCCCGCTGCTTATAAACACGGCATTATACCCTTCTTCAAACAGGTCTTGTATAGTAAGGGATTTGCCTATTATGACATTTGTCTTGAACTCAACGCCCAGCTCCCTGAGAAGGTTAATTTCACGGTCAAGGACTTCTCTTGGAAGCCGGAAAGACGGGATTCCATAGCGAAGAACGCCGCCCAGGGCATGTAGGGCTTCAAACACGGTTACCTGATGACCTTCTTTTACAAGGTCAGCTGCTGCGCTCATCCCGGCACAGCCTGAGCCTATTATTGCGACTTTTTTCCCTGACGGCGGGGCTTTTTCTATTTTTGCGGAGGTTAAATCTCCTACATATTTTTCCAAACCGCCGATAGCAACGGCTTCTCCCTTGATTCCGAGGACACAGTTCTTTTCACACTGTTTTTCCTGGGGACATACCCGCCCGCATACGGAAGGAAGATAGTTTGTCTGCCTGATTATATCTCCGGCTTCATCAATTTTTCCCTGCTTAACCCTTTTTATAAACTCGGGTATCTGGACTTTTACGGGACAACCCTCAACGCATTTCGGCTTTTTGCAGCCTATGCACCTTTCAGCTTCTGAAACCGCCTGCTCTTCAGAAAAATTACCCTCAACTTCCTCGAAGTTTTTGTTCCTGTAATCAGGGTCAAGTGATTTTAGTTTTTGTCTTTGTGTTTTTGTATTCATCTTAATTAAGAAATCTCAAATAATTGCTGGTTTTTAATAGTTTTACTCAATAATATTTTAACAAAATCTGATTATTTTTTAATATTAAAAGAATTATAAAAAATATAAAATTATACGATACCACAAAGACAACTACAATTAAAAAAGAAAAATTCAACAATAAATTAAGGAAGGTTTCAATTTGTTATGTTCAAAATTTTTCTGGTCTTTTCAATTTTTTTAAAAACTTTTTCAGTTCTTTCCTTTACCATCCTAATCAATATGCTGCAACTGGTAGGGCAGCTTTGAGCATTTGAGACAAGGTTTTCCAGAAGTGCCAGGTTATCCAGGCATTCACCTGATGCTGTTTTATTAATTTTAGCCAGTTTTTCCTTTTTTCCCATTTTTTATTCTCCTTTACAAAAATTTAAACTAATGTATCTTGCACAAAACTAATTGTAATCTATAAAATACATTAAGTCAATTAGAGAAAAAAATTTGTTATAGTTACCTTACTATGATTAAAAATAATCTTTCCAAAATAATGGGTGAAAAAAGGGTAAATATGACTGTTTTAAGCAAACAGTCAGGGATAAGCAGAACAGCAATTTTTCAGCTTTACCATAATAATACGGCTCATATTAGCTTTGAAACAATGGACAAACTCTGCAAGGCTTTAAACTGCGATGTTGGTGATTTATTCAATTATATTGAAGATAACTCGAATCTCTAATTGCATGGTCATATCCTGGCTTTTGGCTAATTCTCAACTCAAGTTAGTAGTTAAACAAATAAACACGCAATCAAACACTACTCAACAGCGCATGTCATGCCGCACTTGATGCGGCATCTATCCGGCAAGCATAATAGACAATAACCCTGACTAAGGAGTAAACAATAAAAACTTAAGTGTTTTTAAAATTTTCAAAAATTCATTCTCCCTCCACCCACCCAATTTTTTCTTTGGTCTCGCTTCCCTC
>JANQIY010000367.1 GCA_028281965.1 Candidatus Gastranaerophilales bacterium | reverse complement strand
GAGGGAAGCGAGACCAAAGAAAAAATTGGGTGGGTGGAGGGAGAATGAATTTTTGAAAATTTTAAAAACACTTAAGTTTTTATTGTTTACTCCTTATTACAATTTAATTTCACCGGCAAATTCACTGTAATTGGCTTGAATTAAACACAGGTTTTCTTTTTTCGAGAAATGCGGTCATTCCCTCTTTTTTATCCTCGCTTGCAAAGGAAAGGCCGAACAGTTTTCGCTCTTCAAGCATTGCCTCTTCTTTTGTAAGGTCCAATCCTGCTCTTAAAGCTTTTTTTGCGTATTTCAGAGTTAAGCGGGATTTCTCAAGCAAAGGCTGCGCCAGTTTTTTAGCTTCGTTGATCAGCTCTTCAGGGGCTGTTACGGCATCAACAAGACCTATCTCTTGCGCTTCCCGGGAAGAAACAAATTTGCCGGTAAATATCATATCCCTGGCGTTTTTGTAGCCGATAAGCCTTGGAAGCCTGTAACATCCTCCCCACCCGGGAATTGTTCCGATAGATATTTCCGGTTGGCCTAACTGGGCAGTTTCTGAGGCTATTCTGTAATCGCATGCCAGGCTGAGTTCGCATCCTCCGCCTACCGCAATACCATTTATTGCCGCTATTGTAATAAAATCAAGGTTTTCAACCTGGTTAAAAACAGACTGGCCCAGTTTTGAGAGATCTTCTCCTTTTTGTTGATCCATTTCTACCATCTGTTTGATATTTGCGCCTGCAACGAATGCTTTTCCCACTCCTGTAAAAATTAAAACTCCTATGGAGTCATCTTTTTCAAGCTCTGTAAGGATTTGTGATAACTCATTTAAGGATTCCCCGCAAAATTGATTGATTTTTTCCGAAGTCTTTATGGTTAAAACAGCTATATTACCTTCTTTTTCAAGTGAAAACTTATCTGTCTGCGTTGCTAAATTTGACATAGTATTTACCTCTTCTTATTTATTTACTTGTTACAGGCTGTTTTTGCCCGGTATAATCATAGAACCCGGCGCCGGATTTCTTTCCAAGTTTTCCGGATTCTATCAATTGCTTGAAAACTGGAGCCGGAGCGTATTTATCAGAACCAAATTCCTTTTGTAGGGTTCCCATTATTGATTGACAAACGTCAATCCCTATCATATCAGCTAATGCAAGAGGCCCGATAGGATGATTAGCCCCGAACATCATTGCTTTATCTATGTCTTCTGCGCTGGAAATCCCATCCCCAAACAAGACAGCTGCTTCGTTAATCATCGGGATAAGTACCCTGTTTACGACAAACCCCGGTGACTCCTTGACTTCCACGGGCTCTTTGCCTAATGCGAGCGTGAAATTCTTTGATATATTAAAGATTTCATCGCTTGTCCTGTCGGTTTTTATCAGCTCAACAAGCTTCATCACGGCCGGAGGATTGAAAAAATGCATTCCAATAACGTTTTCAGGCTTATTATACAGCATTGCAAGCTCAGAAATCCTTAATGCCGAAGTGTTAGAGGCAATTATTGCCTGTGGGTTTGCATTTTCATTTAATTGAGCGAAAAGTTTTTTCTTGATTTCAAGATTTTCGCTGACAGCCTCGATAATAAGCCCTGAATCGGAAATTGTAGCGAAATCAGTAGAAATACTAAGGTTCTCCAGAACTTCCACTCTCTTTTCATCGGTTATAACTTCTTTTTCTACGCTTTTTAAAAGGTTTTTCTCAATTTTTGCCTTTGCTTTCCGTACAAGTTCTTCTTTAACATCAATCAGGTTAACTTTAAAACCGCCTATTAACGATACTGTAGCGATTCCTGAGCCCATTACGCCTGCGCCTATTACTGAAACGTTTTTAACTTGCATATTATACTCCTTATTGATTGATTTTGACACTCATTGCAATTCCCTGGCCGCCGCCGATACACAAGGATGCGATTCCCTGTTTTGCGTTGTTATTTATCATTGCGTTAAGCAAAGTCACGATAATTCTCGCTCCTGATGCGCCAATTGGGTGTCCAAGGGCTATTGCGCCACCGTATATATTCACTTTTTCAGGATTAATTTGCAGTTCCTTCATTACGGAAAGGGATTGCACTGCAAAAGCCTCGTTAAATTCAAACAGGTCAATATCGTTAAGGTTAATTCCGGTTTTTTCAACAAGTTTATTAACCGCATCAACAGGCCCAATCCCCATAACAGACGGGTCAACCCCGGCGGAGGCAAAGCCTGTAATCTCGGCCAGGGGGATTATTCCGTTTTTCCGGACGAAATTTTCGCTCACGAGAATTAACGCTGCCGCGCCGTCGTTTATGCCGGATGAATTACCTGCTGTTACTGTTCCTCCATCTTTTTTAAATGCAGGTTTAAGGGAAGCAAGCTTTTCCAGCGTTGTTTCAGGTCTTATATGCTCATCCTGGGAGCAATCTTCAATTAATTTTCCTTTTTTGACCGGCATAGAAACAATCTCCCTGCAAAAAGCACCTTCTTTAGTTGCCTTAACTGCTTTTTGCTGGCTGTTGTATGCGAATTCATCCTGTTCCTGTCTTGATATATTATACTGTTCAGCGAGGTTTTCTGCTGTAATCCCCATGTGGTAGTCATTAAATGCGCACCATAATCCGTCTTTAACCATTGAGTCGGTCATTTGCTGATTGCCAAACTTGAATCCCGAACGGGCGCCATTTATCAAATATGGCGATTGGTTCATATTTTCAGTGCCGCCCGCGATTACAACGTCAGCCTCACCAAGAGCGATTGCCTGGTAAGCGTTATGGATGGCTTTCATCCCTGAACCGCAGACTTTGTTTACTATATAAGACGGCACTTCCTGCGGAATACCTGATTTAACAGCGATTTGCCGGGCAACATTCTGCCCAAGCCCTGCTGATAAAACGTTTCCAAATATAACTTCATCCACTTCTTCAGGCTTTATTCCGGAGGTTTCCAGCAGGTTTTTCACGACAGCCGCACCTAAATCCACGGCTGAAACCCTCTCGAATGAACCTCCAAATGTCCCTATTGGCGTTCTTTTAGCGCATATTATATAAACTTTTTGCATTTATTAGTCCTCTTTTTGTTGCCTGTTTTTCCAGCTCTTCCCTGAAATCAGGATGTGCTATATTAATAAGCTCAGTTGCCCTTTGTCTTACGGTTTTGCCTCTCAGGTCGGTTATTCCATGCTCCGTTACCACATAGTGAACATCATTTCTTGACGTTGTAACACATGCCCCTTCGGCCAAGTTTAATACTATTCTTGATATTGTGCCGCCTTTAGCGGTTGAAGGCATTGCAATAACTGACTTACCCCCCCGGGAAATGCTCGCTGCCCTTACAAAGTCAACCTGTCCCCCAACTCCTGAAAACTGTTGATAGCCCATTGTATCAGCGCAGACCTGGCCGAAAAGGTCAACCTGTATGGCTGAATTAATTGACACCAGCTTATTTACCTGTCCTGCAACCGTAATATTATTTGTATGGTCAACGGGCTGCATATTTACATCGGGATTATTGTCCACAAAGTCATACAGCTTTTTAGTCCCCATCAAAAAAGCCGCTGTAAACTTTCCGGGGTTTAAATTGTTAAATTTATTGGTTATCACCCCTTTTTGGTACAAATCCACAACCCCGTCGGAAAACATTTCCGTATGGATTCCAAGGTCTTTTTTATCTTTAAGGAAGCTTAAAACCGCATCCGGGATTGCCCCGATGCCAAGCTGGAGGTTAGAGCCGTCTTCCACGAGCGACGCCACGTTTGCGCCTATTTTTTCCTCAAGCTCGGTAATTTTAGGCGGCGGAAGTTCTACAACCGGTCTGTCTGTCTCGACTATGTGGTCAATATCGGAAACGTGCATCCCCAAACCCGCAGTCCGCGGGCATTGACGGTTAACTTCCGCTATAACTATTTTCGCCGACTCTGCGGCGGCTTTTGTATAGTCAACTGATACCCCGTAGCTGCAATTCCCGTTCCCGTCAGGAGGCGATACCTGTATAAACGCTATATCAACCGGTAATATCCCGTCTTTAAACAGCCTCGGCACTTCTGAAAAGAACACGGGGGTATAGTCTGCCCTGTTTTGTGCTATGGCTTTTCTTGAAGGAGCGCCGGCGAAAATTGCGTTGTGCCTGATATGGTTTTCCATTCCTTTGACCTGGCAGTATTCGCAATTGCCCATCGGCACCATATGGACAATTTCCACGTTTTGGAGCCGGTCTTTTTGTCTTACCAGCTCTTCAACCAGAATTACCGGTTCTCCCGCCGCGTGTCCTACAACTACTCTATCACCGGATTTAACGGCGTTTACCGCATTTTCAAGTGAAGTCCTTTTATCCTCGTACTCCTGTTGCCAGGACATAATTTTGAACCCATCTTATAAATTACTTGAGATGATTTTATCACAATCATTTTTTATCCGCTTCCTTTTTGATTTTTTTAATCCTACCTAAACTTGCCAAGTATACTATTGCTACCCATAAGCCCTGTAAGCTGTTCTCTTAAAAACCCGGGGTCTTCGTAATGATTTCCCCAATAGCTTTTCTCATTGTTTAAGGCTATATTTTTATATTCATCATACGCATCATCAAAAGACCATCCATGGTGGTCTATCCTGTACCCTGCAATCAGAAGACCTGTTCCCCTCTTTCCACTTGCACAATGAACATAACAGGGCGCATTCTCAGGGTTTTTAAGAATTTCAAGAGTTTCCTGAAATTCTTTAGGATCATTTTCCAGGTTAGTCTTTTCAATTATTTGAATTTTATCAGAATTTTTATCGAAATATTCTTTTACATCAGCTTTGTATGAAGTAGATTCTTCATTCAAACTAAATGATTTCTTAACCGAAATAATTGTTTTTATGCCCAGGTCACTTACTAGAAACCTAAAATCCTCAACATTTAGAGGCATAGCTCCTCTGTAAACATTATTATCAACTCTATAAATATTTCCAAAGCAGATATCAAATTTTCTTTCTGGAGGAAGTTCAACAGGCTCAGCACAAGAACTATTTCTCTTCTTAAAAGATAATTGTCTTTGTGAAATATTTCTATAAGATAATATTGGTGTTTTTATATGCATAAAGACATAATCGTTATCTGCTGCTATTTATATAAAATCTGTAAAAAAAATTTTTCCATGCGTTTTTCTTAACTTTATGTTTTACATAAGAAAAATGTAGCAACCTACTGAAAAAGTTTGCTGATTTTATCACAATTCTTTTTTATCCGCTTCCTTTTTGATTTTTCTATTGTTTTCCCAAATAATATTTATCATCATATAGTTAACTGAATAGTTTTCGATTAAAGCCTCTAATGTGTATTGAATAGATTCATTCTGCATTTCCAGCTTTCTCACTAAAAAATCGTTTTGATTTTGAAGCAGTTTTTCAGCTTGTTTTTTCTTTTTCATTGTAATTTCTCCTATTAATTGTTAAGTTTTTTATAAAATTAGTACCCTAAAATGTATTTAACTAGACTTTAATTTTTATCTATCCCGTGTCAATATGCTCTTGTAAAAAGTTTGTGGAATTATAAAAGTGTCTATAAGTGAAGAAATTAAAATCCTTCTGCTAAAAGAAAAGTCGACTATTACAGAACTTGCAACAGAAATGACAAAAAGGACAAATAAAAAATATACAATGCAAAGTTTATCTAAAAAGCTTACAAGGGAAACATTGAGAGCTGATGAGCAGGGCAATTCAGTTCTAAACTGGATAAATTAAACTTAAACTGTCACCCCGCACTTGATGCGGGGTCTAGCCAATTAATGCTGATACGCGATAAGTAAAAGTTGGCTAGATGCCGTGTCA
>JANQIY010000365.1 GCA_028281965.1 Candidatus Gastranaerophilales bacterium | reverse complement strand
TATTTCAAATTGCCAGAAGAGCTTTCAGGTCGTTTTTCATAAAAGCAATTAGAATTTTAGTCACAAAAATATTGTGCATTAAATTGTAGGGGAATAAGGCCATGACAGGCACGCCAATTGAAAACCGGCTAAGCGAACTATGGAGCATATTTGACTTTATTAACCCGGGTTATCTGGGCTCAAAGGGAGAGTTTCAAAAAAACTATGCAATTCCCATAGAAGAGTTAAAAGACAGGGACAAAGCTCAAAGGCTTAAGCTCATATCATCTCCTTTTATTTTAAGGCGCAAGAAAGATGATAAGAATATTATTAACGACTTACCGAAAAAACGCACTCTAGACCATCTTTGCCACTTAAAAAAAGGGCAGGCAGTGCTCTATGGGAAAACCCTGAAAGATACTATGGCATTGATTGACAGTACTGCGGGGATGCAGCGCAAAGGCAATATATTCAAGCTGATTACCTCCTTAAAGCAGATCTGCAATCACCCCTATCACTATTTAAGAAGAGGTACTATGAGCAAGGATGCTTCAGGAAAGACACAAAAGCTGGTGTCACTCATTCAACGGATAATTGAAAACAATGAAAAAGCACTTATTTTTACCCAATATACACAGATGGGCGAAATTTTGAGAAAAATAATACGGAATGAAACGGGTCATGAAAGCCTGTTTTTAAATGGTAAAGTACCTCGATACCAGCGTGATGATATGATATCAATGTTTCAATATGATTATGAGAAAAAGCTGATGATTATATCGTTAAAGGCAGGTGGAGCAGGTCTGAACCTGACAGAAGCGACAAATGTCATTCATTTTGACTTATGGTGGAACCCGGCAGTCGAAGACCAGGCTTCAGACAGAATTTACCGGATAGGACAAGAGGAAGATGTTACAATCCACAGGCTTATTACACGGGGCACATTTGAAGAAAAAATAAACTATATACTCAATTCAAAAAGAAACCTGGTCGATGAGGCATTATTTGAGGGAGAAAAGAATATATGCGACTTTACGTATGATGAAATAGAAGAAATATTTTCTTGTAATTTTGAAGATATGACCATTATGGGTTAAGCTTACATATTTAACTTCTCAAAGTCAAACAACTTGCTCATATTATCGTACATTTTAGCCTGTGTTTCTGATTTTTTCTTCTCGTTCAAATCTTATTCTTGCTTTTTCTTCTCGATCTAAACGTCTTTGTCTAATGCAAGATTGATAAAAAGGGTGAAAATGTTTAACGTGTTACTGTGCCTCTATTAAGACTTAACTGAATTGTCTAATAAGGAGTAAACAATAAAAACTTAAGTGTTTTTAAAATTTTCAAAAATTCATTCTCCCTCCACCCACCCAATTTTTTCTTTGGTCTCGCTTCCCTC
>JANQIY010000362.1 GCA_028281965.1 Candidatus Gastranaerophilales bacterium | reverse complement strand
GAGGGAAGCGAGACCAAAGAAAAAATTGGGTGGGTGGAGGGAGAATGAATTTTTGAAAATTTTAAAAACACTTAAGTTTTTATTGTTTACTCCTTATATTAAAAAACGAGAAATGTTGTCAAACTCAGAAATTGAAAATGTTTCTCCACGCCTTTTTGGGTCAATTCCTGTATTTTTTAACGCATTAATAACTTTTTCCCGGTTAAACCCCTTGTTTATGAGAGCATTTTTGATTGTTTTCCTTCTCATTCCGAAAGCCGCTTGCGTAATTTTCCTGAAAAGTACCGGGTTTTCCAGTTTAAACTTCGGCTCTTTTAGTATAGATAGCCTTAATAAAGCAGAATCAACCTTTGGAGCCGGAAAAAAGCATCCTGGCGGAACTTTACAGATAAACTCCGTTTCACACCGGTAGTTTACAAGGATGGAAAGAAGCCCGTATTCTTTAGCCGGGCTTTTTTCATTTGCTATAATTCTTTTTGCGACTTCATATTGAACCATCAGAATAATTTCTTTTGTTAATTCCCGGTTTCCCCAGCCGGGTTGATCGATTTCTCCCAGAATATGAGCAAGGATTGGGCTGGTTATATAATAGGGAATATTGGCAATAATTTTTACAGGTTTGTCTGTCAATTGGGAAAAATCAGTTTTTAAAATATCCTGCTGAACAACTTCAATGTTGGGGAAAGGAAGTTTTCTCAGCTCAAAAACCGCATCACTATCAAGCTCGACAGCAATAATTTTTTTTGCCTTCCTTGCAATTTTTTCCGTAACGAACCCGAGCCCTGCTCCAATTTCGATAATTGTTTCATCAGGTGAAATATTAGCTGTATCGACAATTTTATCAATGATTTCTTCATTGACCAAAAAATTTTGTCCCAGTCTTTTTTTAACCCTGAACTTTTTAGCTCTTTCAATATATAGCAAATTTTTCCTTCCTGTCAGGATACAGTTAATAAAAATGAAATAATTATTTGTATAAATGTATATGGGTGATAAAATAATAATTTCATTTATTATAAGTAATATTATTTGTTTTTATTTATAATAAAGATTATGGCCTAACATTAAACTATCACTACCATTTCAAATTAGAGGTTCTGCCCGATGGAAAAAATCCTGGACAAAAGTGATTATATAACAGACAAATCCCAGCTTTACGAATATTTTTTTAAAAGCGTTAAAAATAAAGCAGATTTTAAAACAGGCGTAGAATTTGAAAAACTTGGGGTAAGTTCCGGAACATTCCGGGCAATAGGTTATAAAGGACCGACAGGGGTTTTGGAATTTCTAAACAGGCTTAAGCAGTTTGATGATTACCGGGAAATCATGGAAAATGGAAATATCCTCGGCCTCACGGGCACAAGCGGGCAGATTACTCTTGAACCGGGAAGCCAGCTTGAATACAGCACACAACCGTTTAAAAATTTAAAGGATATTGAGCAGTCGTATTTAAAATTTAACGAAAAGACGGGACAAATAGCCGAAGATATTGGCGTAACCTGGCTAGGATGCGGTATTCAACCGGTATCGTCTTACGAAAACATTGAACTTCTTCCCAAGGAAAGATATTCCGTAATGTGGGATTATCTTCCTTCAAGGGGCAGCAGGGGAAGAGTGATGATGAAAGAGACCGCAGGGATACAAACTTCGCTTGACTTCAGCTCGGAAGAAGACGCTATGAGGAAACTCCGGGTCGCATTGGGAATTTCTCCGGTAATTACTGCCATGTTTGCAAATTCCCCTGTAAGGGAAGGGAAATTATCAGGATATAAGTCTTACCGCGCATATGGCTGGCTTGATACTGACAATGACAGGTGCGGGCTTATAAGCAGAAAAATTTTTGACAGGACTTTCAATTTTGCTGACTATATAGAAGTTTTACTTGACGTACCCATGCTTTTCATTCAAAGGGAAAGACGACTGATTAACGCCACGGGCAGGACTTTTAAGGAGTATATGAAAAATGGTTTTAAAACCTACAGGGCGACTATGGATGACTGGTTTGTCCATATGACAACGTTTTTCCCTGAAATCAGGCTAAAAAACTTTCTTGAGATAAGAAACTGTGATTCCCAGAGAGCTGATCTTGCAATGGCATTTCCCGCATTTGTTAAGGGAATTATGTACCATGAAGACGCCCTGGCACAGGCGGAAGAAATTATTGAAGGACTTAGCTGGGAAGAATTAAGCATTTTAAGAAATGAAGTACCTAAAAACGGTCTTGATATGAAGTTTAAGAAGTATAAACTTACGGAGATTGCCCGGGAACTGCTTTTTATAGCAGAGCATTCATTAAAATTACAGACGCCTGAATATGATGAAACTACTTATCTTCAAAAAATAAAGGAGCTGGTTTCAGAAGGTAAAACCCCGGCCGACATAATAATCAGGAACTGGGAATCCGGTCATGATATAACAAAATTTATTGAATACTCCCGGCTTTATTAAAATTCAATTATAAAACCCTGATAATAATCCTTTATTTTAAGCAATAGGGGTTAAATATATTACTTAAATAAATTAAAATAAACTCAAGTTGCCGCCTATAAAAATTTCGTTGTTTTACATTCAGGGGTTAGGCGGGCGGGCATTTTGAAAAAATTTATGAGCAGCAACTTGAGTTTAAAATAAATTAAATTTTAATGAAGGAGAGAAAAATGCAGGAGCATTTAATAATAATCGGCGGAGTGGCAGCCGGTACAAAAGCCGCCTCAAAAGTCCGCAGGGAAAACCGGGACTTAAAAATAACGCTCTACACAGATGAAAAATATATTTCCTACTCGGCATGCGGGACTCCATATTACATAGGAGATGTTATTAAAAGCGAAGAAAAGATTCTGGTAAGGTCGCCAAAGGAATTTCGAACAAAGGAAAATATTGATATTAAACTTCTTCACAGGGTTACCGCAATAATGCCTGATGATAATAAAGTCACTGTTAAAAACCTTGAAACAGAAGAAGAATTTGAGGATGAATACACTAACCTTCTTATCGCAACAGGTTCAAGATCATTCATTCCACCGATAGAAGGCGTTGAGCTTAATAATGTTTATAAGCTTAAAAGTATTTCTGACAGCATTAAAATTAAAAAATCAGCGAAAACCGCAAAAAAGGCGGTTATAATAGGCGCAGGCTATATAGGGCTGGAACTTGCGGAATCCTTCCGCGGTTTAGGACTTGAGACAACCATAATAGAAATGTCTCCACAGGTTTTAAACACATTTGACCCTGACCTTGCGGGACAGGTTAAAGCTTACCTGGAAGAGGAAAAAGGCGTAAGAATAATCCTTGAAGACAGCGTGACAAAGCTTAAAGGCGATGCTAAAGGAAACCTGACCGGGGTACGGACAGAAAAAGGACAAAATATTAATGCTGAGCTGGTTGTAATTGCAGTAGGTGTAAAACCAAACGTGGAACTTGCCGAAGAAGCGGGAATAGAAATCGGGGAAACAGGAGCCATCAAGGTAAATAAGAGAATGCAGACCAGTATCCCTAACATATACGCGGCAGGAGACTGTGTGGAAACTGTTAATATGATCACAGGCAGGCAGGTCTGGATTCCGCTGGGCTCTACCGCAAACAAGCAGGGAAGGGTTGCCGCTATTAACATAGCCGGGGGTTACGCTGAATTTAACGGGGTTCTCGGCTCGGCAGTAACAAAAATATTTGAATATACCGCCTCTATCTCCGGCTTAAACGAAAAAACAGCAAAAAAACTGGGCATTGGCTATGAAATTGCAATTGTCTCCCATAAGGACAGGTCAGGTTATATGCCGGACGCAGGGGAAATTACATTGAAAATCCTCGCTGACAGGGAAACCGGAAAATTTATAGGGATCCAGGCAGTAGGAAAAGGCGATGCTGATAAAAGGGTTAATGTTATTGCAACAGCGATGACAGCGGCAATGACGGTAAGCGAATTTTTACAGACCGACCTTACATATGCCCCGCCGTATTCCCCGGCAATTGACCCGCTGCTTATAGCTGCACAGATACTTGAAAAGAAAATTTCAAAAGACATAACAAGCATTTCTCCCCAGGATCTCGAAAAATACCTGAAGGAGAAAAAAACCTGCTCTATTGTTGATATAAGAAAACCTGAAGAGTTCAGGGAATGGCACCTTAAAAAAGCTAAAAATATGTCTACTGATGAACTGGAAAAAAGGATTTTAAAGGAACGTCCTGAAAGCATACTTATTTGCTGCGATGAAGGAATGAAAAGCTACATTGAATCGCTGAGGCTAAAAGAAAAAGGATGCAAAAACGTTACTTTTATAGACGGAGGCATAAATTACCTGAAAAATATTCCTGAATACCGGGAGAAAAAAGATTAATCCAAAAATGTTATTAGTGATCTTAGAACCTATCCGGGAAATAATTGATAGACATAACCAGGTAAGAGCAAACATTTGTCATTGCTGTAATGACATTGGTCGTTTATTGTTTTATTTCACGGATAGGCTCTTAATAAATAAACGTGATTGCAAATTGCATACATGCAATTAGCAACTCGAGTTAAAAGAAAGTTTTTGTTAATATTTTAAATTGTGATGAAATCTTAATGATTTTACAGACCGGCGTAAGGTATATTAGAATTAAAATATAATTGAAAAAAGGGGAGGAGTCTGCAAAGGTTTTTGAAAATTTACAAATTTAATTCATTCATATTAATGATAACGATAAACAACATTTATTTATATAATTAAATAGACCTTTATGGAAACTAAAAAACTGTCTTTCATTAAGCTGTAAATTTTATCCGGATTAAAATGTCTGAAACAGTTAACAGAAAAATAAATAAAGAAAACTTAACCGGCATACAAGAAAAAATAATATGCATAAAAGACGAAAAATCGCGTAAAAGAGCATTTATTAGCCTTGTCGGTGTTTTTGAGTTTTCAGAATACCTGAAAGAAACCGGAATAAAACTTTCTTCCGGAATCAGCCTGTGTTCTTGCTGTCATATTCTGAAAGAATTTGATATAGCTGATATCAGAACTTCAAATGATATATCTATAGATGTACGAGTTGTTTTAGGCAATGAATATCCGCAAATGTGCATTCCCAGGGAACATTTTGAGAAAGGTATTCATGCGGATATATATGTAGGGGTAAAAATAGATGAAAAACTTGAAACAGCCCAGTTTATAGGGTATATAAACTCCAATGAAATTTCCCGCACAAAAGGAAATAAAAATTACTACATAATAGATTCTCAAGAATTAAAACCAATTTCAGACATAAAAGAAACAGTTAACGCTATTAACAAAAACGGGAAAAAACACCTGCAGGTTGACCATGAAAAAGCTGAAAGACTTTTTGTCCCTCTTTTAGACGGGTTAGCGCCGCAAGGCGAGGAAAACTTCCTGATAGAGCATATTGCAGAGTGTTGCGAATGCAGGAAAAACTTAATTAAATTATCTGTCCTGGACCACAGTTTAAAAGCGGCAAAAGACAAACTTTATATTGAAAAAAGCTCTTCATTAGGGTTACCGGAGGAAGAACCCGTTCTTATTGACCAAAGTAAGGAAGATTTAACCGTTAAAGAACCGGAACAATCCGAACCTGAGGAGATTTTCGAAGAAAATAAACAACCTGCTGAAGAAAAACCGAAACAGGAAAAAAGACATTTTAGAGACTGGGCTGATACTCTGGCAAATGACCCGGTTGAAGAAAAATTGCCTGAGAAAAAACCATCCCCTTCAAATGAGAAAGAGATTTTAGAAGAAGACAAAAAACTTGATGAAAGTGAACTGGATATTAATCTTAACGAAAATTTACCCGAATTGAATTTATCCAAAGATAATAGTGAGTTTATTTTAGATGAAAGCTCTATTTTGTCAAATAAAGAAAAACCGGAGGAAGACCCGCTAAAACCTGCAAAGGAACCTTCCAAAACAGTTGAGATAGAATCCATTAAACACCATGTGGATGAACTGGTAGAAAATATACTTGGTCACCTTGACGATGTAGAAGAAATTAATAAAGAAGAAGACCTGGATAGCCTGTTCTCCTTTATTGAGCCTGATAATGAAAAACCATCAGATATGGTTGAGAAACAGGAAGTTGTTGAGAATCAACAGGAAGAAGCTTTACCGCAAAAGAAAGAAGAAACAGAAAAACCGCTAGAAACACCAAGTCAAGATTATCCTAAAGAAAAAATCGGTGATTACGCAACCGTCTTAAATTCTTCAGCTGCCCAGGAGCAGGAAGATTTAGACATAATTATATATGAAGAAACAAAAGAAACAAAAGTTGAAGAAATCACCCAGGAAGACTTATTAAGTATTTTTGACCCTGCCGCTGCCGAAGAAGCAAAAAATAAAGAAGGATCAAAAAATTTATTATTCCTGAAAAACCTGACAAAAGACAAGAAATTAACTATTATCACCGCAGCAGTAGCCTTATCAGCCACTGCCCTGCTTGTTTATATGGGATTAAGCGGTGACGGGAATGGTTCAAGTATCATAAAACCCCGTTCTATTAATAATATAGAAAATAAACTGTTAAGTAACGAAGAAAACTCTACACCCGTAGAGAAAAGGGAACGGGAGCCTATGACCGCATATACCAGGGAAATCCTGAAAACAGTTAAAAATGAAAAATCTGTTGAAAAAACCGTGCAGGAAGATATTGAAAAAATGTTTAAAAACGAAACAAACCCTGAAGATAAGATCATAAAAAAAGTAATTGACATTAAGAATATCTCCTGGGAGTTGGGAGCTTCCGTGGCAAGAAATCCCAAAATAAAGAAATATTTCCTCGATGTTGGTTATGCCCTGAAGGAAAACCTTTCAAAAAATCTTTATGAACCCGATATAAAAGTTAAAGGAGTGACCATAAGCATATATGCGGAAATGAACTCAAGGGGAAATATTATAAAAAGCCTTGTTTATGAAGGAAGCGGTTCAGAAGTAATTGACAAAAAATGTATTAACTCAATGTTAACTGCGATGAAAAATAATAACTTCCCAACAGACGTGGTGAGCAAAAAGGTAATTAAATTCAAACTTTTAGTCAGGACATAGAATTATGGAAGATAAAAACAAAGAACTAATTGAAAACCTGGTCAGACAAAGCCCGGGCTTTAAGGCAAACCATGACTTATTTGATGAAATGGTAAAGGAGAGCTGTAAAAGACTGCAAAATTTTCTTGAAAACTCCCCTGCTCAGGACTCCAACGAAACCTACATAAAGAAAGTTGTAAACATTGCGGTAATAGACATCCTGAGAAACGCAGGCAAAATAAGGGAAGAAAAAGCAAAAAAAGCAGAAGAATTAAATAACTTCAAGGAAGTGGAAATAGCATACAAAACAGACTCGCAGGGAAAAATTGATTTTGATTTAAAGCTGGAAATTCCGGATAGTAAATCAAAATCAATACTTTCTGATGAAAAAGCGGAAAAAGTAAAAGAAAAAATAAAAAAACTTGATGAAAATAAACCCTTAAAAGAATACAAAAAGATTTTTGAAATGAAATTCATCAAGGAGATGAGCTGCGGGGAAATAGCCCAACAGCTTGAACAGCAGGAACATGAGGTTTTAAAAAGCATTCATGAAATTTATAAAGAAATTAGTTTATCCTTAACCGGTTAACTTGAGTTGCTAATTAGCCAAAAGCCAGGATATGACTATGCAACATTTGCCAAAAAATTATAGAGAATCGAAAAGAGGCGCGAAGCAGGCGGCGCT
>JANQIY010000359.1 GCA_028281965.1 Candidatus Gastranaerophilales bacterium | reverse complement strand
TTTGCTTTATGTTCTTGACTTTAATCACACAATCTTCGCAAACAAATGTTGCATAGTCATATCCTGGCTTTTGGCTAATTAGCAACTCAAGTAAATTACACTTATGCCCGGTTTGTAAAAAACTGTTTATGGAGAAAATCCCGGCTTACTACTATAGAGGAATTAGACCTGGAATTCCTATTCAGGCTACCCAGTGTTTCTTCTACAAGATGCAGGTTTTTATCAAAATTCTTTTTGTACAGTTTTCTGGATTTTTCCTGCTCATTTAGTTTCGATACCTTTTCAGGTTCTGTATTTTTAGATTTTTTAGCGGTAACTTTCCTTGTCAGGTAGTCGTTAAACCATGGCATGAATGTCCCAAGAGCAAGAATAGAATACGTAATTCCAACAAGTGCCGATTTGTTGGAGACTCCTTTAATTGCTTTGGCTGTTTTTTCATCCAGTTTAAGTTTTTTTATTGTCGCATCCGTTTCAGCGTGGGTCTTTTGGCTCAGGTTATTAAGAACATGCATTAATTTACCGGCAAAACCTTTGTTTTCAGGAATTTTTTCACCTTTAAAGAGGTAACTTAAGTCAAGGCCTTTGCTTTTTGCAAGTCCGTAAGCCGTACCGCTGCTTACCAGGCCTCCTATGACAAGCAGGTTCAGGTATCCAAATATATCCCTGAAAAAGGACTCTCTCATTTCGTTGTCATCTGATGCCGCCAGGAATCGACCAATGAAAGTCGCTCCCATAAGCGCTTTCATTTGGTTAAGCGTAGGCAATTTACCCTTAAACTCAAGCGATTTTAAAACCTCAGCCGGTTTTGTGAAAAATTTTGCTATTGTTACGGGGTTTTTATTTCCCACAAGGCTCATGCCCACAAGATAAGTCATTAACGCTGAAGAACCGATTTTTGCTCCCCATAGTCCCATATGGTTCTCATTTTTAGGCTCGTTTTGTTTATTGTTTTTTATTTCTTCATAATTTGGGAGTCCGACAAACGCGTTGGTTCCGGTTTCCTTCTCTGTAAGCAGCCTGTTTGTATATTGCAAAATCCCGGCTATTCCTGTCGCCACGCCAAGTCCCAGCAAGGCTTTTTTGTTATTCAGGGATTTTATTCCCTCGCTTATTTTGCCAAGCATATTTAAAGGATTAATTTTATAGACTTTTTGCGCCATATTAGTCGCATTTTTCAAAAACCCGCCAACTGATGTGGAAACTTTAACAGCGTTTCCATTCAGGCATTTATAATTTACTTCTATGCCTTTTTCAGCTCCAAGAAGTTCTATAAGTTCTTTTTCTACTTTATGAATGTCACTTCCTGGTATATTATCAATTACCCCGGCAGCTTTGGCTGCAAATTCCTTAATACGGCCTTTAGGGAATTCTGTCCAGGGGTTGCTGGAAACTTTATTCGTTGCCCTGATATTTTTTAGCAACTCTTCCATGTATTTTTGGGAATCTCCCCCTGATTTATGCCACGCGCTTGTAAGCATGTCCACTGAAGCGTTGTCAATTGCAATATTTGGGGCTTTATTCTTTGAAACAGCGTTTATCAACCAACCCACTCCAAGAGCATACAAACCCGGAAGAATAAACGCATTAACGGTAGAAGACACTTCCCGCCTGAAAGTTTCTATTCCTGCAGCATGACCTCTTGTAAAGTCGTATGCGGTTCTTGGAATTACCATTGACACAAGGTCTATAACTACAGGCCCAACAACGGGGCTGTCCTGTAAAAAATTGAATCCTGCGCTAACCGTAGCGGAATCCATTAATCCCTTGAAAGCTAGTGATTTATTGCTTGATGATGAATTTTCCTTTATAAAACATCTGTTTTTAAGCTTATGAGTGTTTTTATCCTTGTCAATGCTAGGGGACATTTGTGTTTAGGCCTTTGAAAAACAAAATAAATATCTTTTTATACAAAACAACTAAAGTAAAAAAATTGCCTTTAGTAGATTGACTCATTAATTAAGACCGGGTAATCCAAACTATTCGGCTTTTCAGCATGAAGCAGACTACGAAAATTCTTAGCCACTGCCTTTACAGCGCCAAAGAATTTTTTCCGCTGCCCTTAAAAGTGGATTTTATAAATTTTTTTTCTATACTGTTATGTAATATCGAGTAAAAATTGAGATTTTAGCAAATATGATTGTATTATCAGGAGAAACTAAATTTCTCAATCCGTTTATTCTTGCGTCAGGGCCGCCTACGAGGACCGGGGATATGATTGCAAGAGCATTTAAGCTTGGTTGGGCAGGCGCTGTTACCAAAACAATCTCTCTTAATTATAAACAGATGATTGATGTTTCCCCGAGAATCGCTGAAATTAACGGGGGCTTTCAAAATATTGAACTGGTGAGCCCAAGACCACCGGAAGATTGGGCTGATGATATAAAGCGTTTAAAGGCTGAATATTCTGACAATACTGTGATTGCAAGCATTACGGCAGAAGCGGACAAATTTGCGGACTGGCATAAACTTACTTTGATGATGCAGCAAGCCGGAGCTGACGTTTTAGAGCTGAATTTCAGCTGCCCTCATGGCCTGCCTGAGATGGGAATGGGAGCTACATGCTCTGATTCGCCCCAAATTGCGGCAGATATAGTTGAAGAAATCAAAAAAGTATCTATGATTCCTGTCTGGGCAAAGCTTTCCCCGAATGTCCCCAACATAAGCCTTCTTGCAGATATATGCGCAAAAAGCGGAGCTGATGGGATTACAGCTATAAACACGGTTAAAGGTTTTGCGGGAATTGATATCGAAACGGGCATGCCTAAAATTAATGTAGCGGGAAGTTCAGCATACGGGGGAATTTCGGGAGGCTTGATTAAACCCGTTGCGATGAAAGCCGTTTCTGAAATTGCCTCTTCGGTTAATATAGCGGTATCTGCAGCAGGCGGGATCAGAAACTGGCGGGACGCCGTAGAATTTATTATGCTGGGAGCTTCTACGGTCCAAATCTGCACGGAAGTCATGCTTAATGGTTATGAAATAATAACAGAACTTAATAATGGACTTTATGAGTATTTTAAAAGACATAATATAAATTCTATGGAAGAAATTAAGGGAAAATCGCTTAAATATATAAAATCACACTCGGAACTCGATAACGACAGGGTAAGTTATGCTGTAATAGATGAAAATAAATGCGTAAATTGCGGAAAATGTTATAAGGCTTGCGAAGATTCAGGATATCAGGCTATTATCCAAAATTATGCGGCCATGCCTGTTATAGCAAAAGAGAAATGCACAGGCTGCGGACTTTGTAAGATTGTATGCCCGCTCAATTGCATTGAATTAACACTCAATAAGGTTACAATTTCTGAACTTCAGAGATAAATTAGCCCGAATAATTTTTTTTTGTTATAATCAAAGCAAAATAAAAAATTAAAATTCTAAATAAAATATGGAATTAGGTACTAAAAATATTAAATTAATATGTAAAAAGAGAAGAGGAGGTAAAAAAACATTTTAAAATAAATTATATTTAACAATTATTAAGTTTTATTTTAAAATTCCCAAATGTTATATAATAAGAAAATATTTGAAATTTTAATTTTTAATAAATAAAGTAAAGTAATAAGTATAAAAAGGGTAAGAAAAATGACTTTACCAAAAGTAGCATATTTTTCAATGGAAATGGCAATAGACCAGACATTAAGCACTTATGCGGGCGGTCTTGGTTTTCTGGCAGGAAGCAACATGCTATCAGCGGGCCATCTTGGCGTTCCAATGGTCGGAGTTACAATCTTTTGGTCCTATGGATATTACGACCAGAGAATAAACAGTGAAGGTACTGTTGAAATCGCATATGTAAGAAAACAATATGATTTTCTTACTGATACAGGAGTTACCGTAGATATTAAGATTTATGGAAGAGATGTGAAGGTAAAGGCATACAGGCTTGAACCGGAAATTTTCGGGACTTGCCCGATTTATCTTTTAACAACGGATATTCCTGAAAATTCGCCGGAAGACAGGGCAATTACCCATAAACTTTATGACAGTAATGAAAGCATAAGAATTGCCCAGGAAGTAGTACTTGGAATTGCCGGAGTTAAAGTGCTCAGGGAAGTCGGGTTTGACTTTGACCTTATACATATGAACGAAGGACACGCATTACCTGCGGCTTTTGAGCTTTTAAGGGAATATAAAGGTGATATTAACCAGGTAAGGGCTAAAACAGTTTTCACTACTCATACGCCGGTTTCAGCCGGAAACGAAGTCCACTGGGTTGATACTTTAATGCATGGAGGATTCTTTGCCGGGGCATCACGGGAAAAAGCTATAGAACTCGGCGGTGAAAACTTCTCCCTGACAGTTGCAGCGCTTAAGATGAGCCGCATAGCCAACGCTGTTTCACAGCTCCATGGACTTGTAGCGAACAAAATGTGGCAACATGTCGAAGGAAGATGTCCTATAATTGCCATTACAAACGCTGTCAACCTGAATTTCTGGCAGGATCCAAGAATTAAGGAGTCGGAAAAATCCTATAAGCCGGAACCTCTTCTTTCAACCAAGAAACAGATGAAAAAAGAACTGTTTAAATATATTGCCGGTAAAACAGGAAAGCTTTTTAACCCGGATGTACTTACCATAACCTGGGCAAGAAGGTTTGCGGATTACAAAAGGGCATGGTTAATCCTTATGGAAAGAGACCGTATTGCAAAACTTCTTAAAGAGAATAAAGTCCAGCTTATTTTCTCCGGGAAGTTCCATCCTGCAGACACTTTAGGAAGAGATATGTTTAATAACATTCTTAAACAATCCTATGAACTGCCAAATGTGGTTGTGCTTCCTAACTATGAACTCGATTTAAGCGCGCTTCTTAAGAAAGGTACCGATGTATGGCTTAATACACCGTTAAGACCCTTTGAAGCATCAGGGACTTCCGGAATGTCAGCGAATATGAACGGCGCTCTTCACCTTTCCATTTTTGACGGATGGGCTGTTGAAGGAACATTCGATGATATAAACGGATATACCGTAAAATATCCGGGAATTGACGATGATATCCCCTGGGAAGAACGTCACTGGAGTGACTATGAGTGCATGATGAACATTATAGAAAACAAAATAATTCCCACTTATTACGACGAAGACAAAAACGGGTGGGTTCAGTTAATGCGCCAGGCAATCAGAACAGCAGAGGCGTACTTCCATTCCGACAGAATGGTTATTGAGTATTACAACAGGCTATATAAGCCGATTGCCCATGGAATTGACGAAGAAGAACCAAAAGACATCATTACAGCCGAGCAACCAAACCTCAATGCCTGGGCTTATTCAAACATAAAGTAAAATTATGAATATTTTTTCATTTAACGGTTATTTATTTAACGGTTATTTATTGACAGAACTTACGCAACTAACTCGAAAATGTCTTGATTAGTATATTTTTTCATATAGAAATCCTGCAAGAAGTCTCTATGCGAGGCTTCTATACTTTTATTAGGCTTCCTGTTTTTCAAAAATAAATATGCATCCATACAGCAGGATATATGGTTCTTTTGGGCTTTTAATGTCCTTGCTTCACACTCTTCAAAGTGTAAAAATGACTTTAAATCCCTAAAAATTGTCTCAATTATACATCTTTCTTTGTATAACCTCCAACCTGTATGACTCATAATAGGCGTTTCAAGATTTGTAATAATGTATCTCTTGCAGTGTTTGGCAACTTGAACAATATGACCTATCCCTCTTGCCTTGCCATACAAGCTTTTTCCTCCATAATATTTATGTAAATCCACCCTTTTTCCATTTAAATTTCTGTTTCTTTTTGACAGGCATAAATACTTCCACCCAAAGTCATTCAGCAGGTTAAAGGTTTCACTAGCCCCATACCATAAATCAAAAAATACTATTTCAGGCTCAAGTCTTTCTGTATAATATTGTGTTAGCTTTGCTCTAATTATCTGATTCTCTGTTCCTTCAGATTTATCCCAGATAATATCTTCAAGGTTGTATATATCACTGCCGTGGACATAAATGACATTAATCGCTTATTGTTTTATTTCCTTAATAAAACAATTTTTGTGCAGTTTAAAAGAGACAGGTTGTAAAACCTGTCTCTTTATTATCCATCTCTCTTAATTCTCTTACTTATTTTATGCAATAGCCCGTCTATTTGTTACATCGAAGTTATAACCGAGCCTTGCCCATTCGTCATCTTCTATGAAGCCGCTGCCGTTAAGGTCATCTGATATTCCGTCACCGTTAATATCTGTTATTCGACCATTGGGGCTGTCAACTGCAGCAAGGTTATCTCTGTTTTCGTACAGGGCGCCTATAACACCGCCTATTTTTTGATTTCCGTTACCGAGCTTGCTGCCTTCAGCTATTCCAACATCAAGGTAACCGTCCTGTTTCATCAAATTAATTGTAGCATCGCCTTCTTTTGAGGTTACGTCAATGTTTCCGTCTTCTTTGTATACAATTTTTGTTCCATCTTCCATATGGTACTCTTTACCTGCTTCAAGAGCCTGTCCGTTAAGAGTTGCATTACCGTCTCTGTCAAATAACAGCTCATCATTGCCTGAGGCTACCCTGACAGTTCCCATAACCTGAGGGTTATCAGGGTCTGTAAATGGAACATATTTTGCATCTACTACAAGTCCGTCACCTTTGCTGGTGTCAAGAATATTATAAGTATGACCGTCTATTCCTTTATGGTCAGTTGTGAGTAATTCACCTTTGCTGTTGGTCATTTCAAAGTGAGGGTCACCCCAGGCTCTTATGTAATCGAATATGACATCATCATCATTATAAAAACCTGAGCCACCCTGGAATAATGCCATTAAAGCTGATATCATTTCCATTATTCCGCTCATACCACTGTTGTTAAACATACCTCCATAAGGATCTGTATAAGCATAAGGATTTGTATAAGATGGAAAAGGCTGCCCGCCAAACATGCCTGCTCCCGCAAACATACTTGTTCCGTAGTTATCGGTATACATACCTGATCCTGCAAACATACCTAAGCCTGTATTAGGGGTATACATGCCTGATCCGGCGAACATACCTAAGCCGGTATTTGGCTGATTCATTATATTATTACCCAGATAATAGTTATAATTTATAGTAGATGAATTGTTGTAAAAGCTTGACGAATTGTTGTAAAAACTTGATGAATTGTTGTAAAGATTTGATGTGTTGTTGTAAAGATTTGATGTGTTGTTTTGCCAATAGTTTGATATGGAATTATTCGTTGGTGAATAATTCCAAGATGATGAAACCTGTGGTGAATACATACCATACTGTGGCATTTGGTAAAACATAGTCGCTCCTCCTTAATAAGCCATATAAAAATTAAAGCTTTGTATTATTTTGTTTTTAAATTTTTTTTTCTCCTCCGATAACAAAAAAAGAATACTTTTTTGTTTTTACAAAAATTCGGTTAAATTTATATTTTCTATCTCCATTTATATAAAAAAAGTATATAAGCTAAAATTTCAATTAATCTTTTTTTTTTAACATTTTGTTACAATAAAAATTGCGAATAAGAGCCGGGAGATAATTTATAGCCCGGTATGAATGAGGCTATGCTCCCGCAGAATGAATGATTCCGATCTCTCGCCAACGCAAGCATGAATGAGACTGGGCTCCCGCTGCCGCAAGCAAAGCCGGATTTTACCGGAAATAGCACTCCCGTTTGCAAATGAGTTTGCGCAGGCGAAATGGACAGCCCCGCCTGCTTCAAAAGCGTACTTCCGCAGTCGTAACTCAGGATGACACAGAGTATTTTTTAGTTGGAACTTTCAAGCCCGTTTCTAACCATGTATAAGCGGGTTTGAACCGAATTGATTGTGCTGCTCATCGCCTTTTATGCATAACATCCATATATAAGGAATTATTCCGATTATTGTGAAAGGCAAAAATATCCACCAGCCTGTCCTGCCAATATCATGAAACCTTCTTACCGTTACGCTGATTGATGGAATTAACACTGCAAAGTTCCATAACATAGTAAGAATTCCGCCCCCACCCATCATATCCAGTATATTTGCAGCAAGGCCGCCTAAAATCAAAAACAGCTGAAAATACCAGAACTCAGACCGGCACGCCCTTCCTGTAAAGTTTACATAGTTCTTAAACGTTGATTCTATAGCCTGTGGAAATTCCATTTTTTCATCCTCATCCTTATCCAAACACTTGCTAAAAGTTTATTTTACCATTTATAAAGCTAAATAAATCAAATCTCTAATTGCATACATGCAATTAGAGATTTGATTTATTTAGCAATTTGAGTTAATTTTTGTTAAAAAAAGTAAAAATCTTTCAATAAAAAGTATTAAATTATTTGGGTTTTTATAATTTTTTTTGATTAAAAAAGACAATTTTATCGGTAAAAATAACTTTATATATATAGGAAGTTTGTTTTGCTAATTTTTAAAGCTCAGGAAGTATAAATGTCAGATTTGGGAACTCAAAGATATCATATAACGAATAATCCGGGAAATCAGGCTAATTTTACCGGTTTTATAGACGGAGATAACTCCGCAAAAATCGAGGCGGCAAGACAGCATGCCAATAAAAACCCGGTAGGAAAGGTCATGGACGATTTTTCCGGCTCAACAACCGAATCCCAGGACCCCTTTGGACCTATAAAAGCGTTTTTATATGGAATACCAACAGTCTTTGGACTGGGTTGGATTAATAACCAGTTAACAAAGGGAGAAACAGCCAAAGACAGCAGAATGGCAAAAGCTATGTCAAAGCTGGACGAAGTGACTGCGAATAATGGTGCTTTTAACAGAATTAACGGTTATTTTAACGGACTGGGAAACTGGATAAAAGATAGGTCTTTTGTAAAGCACTTTGCTCAGCATTCAAAAGATTACGAGCCTATAAGCAGCTTTGCAAAACAGTCCAGCCGGACTCTTCAGGGTGATATCCTTGGTGATTTAATAAATGAAACAAAAGGTTTATACGCTGAAGCCGGCAGAAAGCCTTTTCAGGATATATTAAGCAAAGCCGATGAACTGACATCGGAAAATCGCTATAGAAGCGCTGCTGATAACATTTTAAAAGAGGTTAAGAAAAAAGCCGGACAAAATACGCCCGACAGCTTCAAGCACTTAACCCAGGCTGCTCATAGCGGTTATGAAAAAGCTTATAATGCCTATCAGGAAGCTTTAAAAACAGGCGATAAAGCACAAATTGAAAGATCTGCAAGAAAATTTGCTAAAAAAGCCGTTAAAACAATGGGCGAGTTTGAAGCAAACGAGGCAAGGCTGTTTGCTGAAAGGTTCAAATATAAGCCGATTTCCGGAGCGGCAAGGCAAAGTGCTTATAAAGAATTGCTTGAAAAACTTGGAAAGCTTGTCGGAGTAAACGATACAGGAAAGCTGGTAAAAAGCATAGCAGGAAAACATAACCTCAGTGAAGCTGCGGCTATGGATAAAGCATTTGCTGAAATGTTAGAAAAAGCAGAGGCTAAAGGATTAAGCGGCACCAGAAAGCTTGCCCTGAAAGTTAACAGGGCAAGGGTAATTATGGAAGGTTCAAGCAATAGTTTTCTTTCCAAGGGATTAAAAAGTCTTTACGTAGGCGCAGGTAAAGTTGTAAGACCCGGGGATCCCCTTTCAGCCCTGGTTTCAGCATATTTCCTCGGAGACGTTATCAAAAAGACAATAGAAGCCAAAAAAGGAGAAAAGCTTTCAACCTTTATGGAAGGTATGGCTGGAGAAGTCCTCCCGTTCTGGGTAATGATGAGTTCTTTAACAAGGCTCCCGTATGAAGCGGTTGGCGGACTTACATCGCTTGGTAAGAATAGCTCATGGCCATTAAAAGCCCTGGCTGCCCCGGTAAGATGGACTGGAAATCTTGTTGGATTAGGCCTTGACGGTAAATTAACCCATAAAATGAGCAAAATAGACGCAGAAAAGCTACTTAAAGATAAAACAGCAATAGATAAATTCAATAAATTGCAAAAAGAAATACTTGAAGGAAAAGCAGGTCCAAAAGGACCTATAAGCAGGTTAATGTCCGGTGACTTCAAATTCTGGAGAGGTGCAGGCAACGCAGGCAAAGAGAAATGGAAATTCTGGCACTTTGGCGAAAGTAACACCTGGAAGGAAATGAGACATCTTTTCAAGGAAAAAGTTCCGTTCTGGAAGAGAATGGGAATAAAAACCAAAAACTTTACAGGCGGACTTGGCCGGGCCGCTCTGATATTGCTTGCTTTAATGCCTTTTGTAGGCGGTATTTTAACCAAGGTTTCCCACTCTATATTCGGGAAACCCACCAATTCTGAAGAAGAAGGGAAAAAAAGCAAGGAAATAACAGGACAGGCAGATACAACACCTCAGCAGACCCAACCTGAGACAGCCGCGTCAGATAACCTATCGCCGCTTGCAAGGCAATACCTGCAAAAAATAAACGGTACCGGCTTTTCACAACCACAGCAGGTAGACGGGCAGCTTTCAATGGTTGAAAAATATAAACGTGAAAGTATGAATAATTCTAATAACCAAACATACCAAACAGGCTCAGGCAGTGAAACTGGTAATAATCTTCCGGCAAGGACTTTAAACACTGCTCCTCAAAAAAATTATTTTTCAGTCCCACAGCCAATATCAACCGACTCTCAGGCCGCGGTAGAATTTAATAAGGAAATTTCTAAAATTGACAGGGTTTTATTAGATGCGGAACAAACCTTGCAAAGTTTATAAGGTAAGCTTAAAATGACCGGAATAATTGATAAAACCGCATATATTAAAAAGGATGCCTTTACCTCTTTTGAGGAAAAGCGTGCAAAGTATGCTTCCGTGAATAAGCAAGGGGAAAAAACAAAAGAGGCTGAGGGAGATATTCTTGAAATATATGAAAAAGAAGTCAAAAATCCTCATAGCAACGCTTTCAGGTATACTGTCGCAGGGGGGATAGCTCTTGTACTTGGAGGATTAGGCCTGTTTGTCGGGCGAAAAAATATTGTTAAATTCAGCGAATACCTGCGTAACCTTGGCGGTGACCTTGCCGAGCGGGCAAATTTACCAGGAGCCGGAGCTCTTGTAAAAATGAAGAAAGCAGCGGTCAATGGCACTAAAAATGTTGTAGATACTTATTATGTAGTTGATAAGTTCAAGGATACCGGGCTTATGCTGGCTTTAAGGAATATTGATAAAGGGTTTGCCCAAATAGGCCTTAGTAAATTTAAACCTGGTGAGGCTATCATAAACTTTAGCAAATGGTCTTTATCGTTTACAAGAGGGACCCTTGCCCGGACATACTCCGGCGCAAGGAAAAATGTTGAAAGCGCCGGATCTACCTTACTGGAAGGGTTTTCAAAAACTTCAAGCTCTGAGCAAACAGCATTGCGAAGAGCAAAAAGGTTTATCGAGGGCGGTAATTTAAATAAACAGCTGGGTAAAGTTCAGGAAAAAGCAGGTGAAAGAATTAGAAAACTTGATGAAGAAATTGAGAAAAAAGTCACAGATGTATACCTGGATAAATATTTCCCTAAGTTAAATAAGCTCTTTAGCCCGGCAGAATGGAGAAGAATAGGAAGTAACTGGAGAACCGCCTTTAAGGAAGGTAAACAGGATGTTTTAAGAGAAAACTGGGATGATGTTGAACAGGGTTTAAGAAAAAAGGTTACCGATTCCAGCGTAAACGGAAAATCACTTAATAACTCTATGGACGAATTTGATAAAATTATTGATGATTTAAATAAGTTTGTAAAATCCAAAGGCGGCAAAGAGAAGCTAAGTAAAGAATTTAATACCATATACGATTCGTTGACTTCGGCCAGGAGTAAAGTTGAAAGCGCAGTAAACTTTGAAGTTTCATCCGGTGTAAAAGCAGGAAGTTATTCAGGAAGGGCAATTGACCTGGGAGCAGGCGGTGGAATCCCTGAAACTCTTATTCCTATTGTAACAGCCGGAGTAATTGCCGGTAATGCCTTAAAGCATTCAGAAGAACACGAATCTGCCAAAGATATAACCAAAAAGTTTATGGCAAGCGGCGGGTTTGAATTCATTGGCTCTCTTGGCGCCTGGGTTGTCACGGCAGTTATGATGGGGATAAGCGGATCTTCAGCTGTTATTGCATCACTCGGCACTGCTCTTGGATTAAACTTAATTAAAAAGTCGTATAATAAAATGAATGATAAAAAGCAGGAAGAACCAAAAGATACAAAGGTCATAAAAAAGGCCTGATTACCCTGAATCACGAAATACATGAACCCCTGTAAGGAAGGTTGAAAAAGTTTTTACGTAAGTGCCGCATGACACAATGTGTAAGAATTTTTTCTTTATTCCTTAATAGGTGAAATTTTCTCAAAATCTATATGGAGTTGTTAAAGCCTTTAACTTTCCCTTAACGGTTATTTATTGAGATCTCTAACAAAAACAACATTTTAATAAGGAAGAAACAAAAAATTCTTATGTAAAATTTTCAAAAATATTCCTTATTAAATTTTTTCGGTCGAGCGACCGACCGAAGGGAGGGAAGCGAG
>JANQIY010000343.1 GCA_028281965.1 Candidatus Gastranaerophilales bacterium | reverse complement strand
CTCATTCATGGGTGGGTTTTGGCAAATGTTGCATACATGCAATTAGCAACTCGAGTCTATTACAGGGGTTTATGTAATTCGTGATTCAGGTTATTTAGCTTAAGTCTTTGATATAATCATGTTTAAAGCACTGCTGGAGGAGAAGTCTGATTGTTAAAAAAAATATTTTTTTACCCTGCGCTTTTTTTGCTATGTAGTATGTATGCAATAAAATTTAACGATATTGATTATGATTTTTTCGCAAGGATTGCGGTGGGCAAGATATTTTTCCAAACAGGAAGCGTAATTAAGAACGATATTTTTTCTTATACGGTTACAAAAGACTGGATTGATCATGAATGGGGCTCAGGAGTTGTTTTTTACTTTCTGGGAGACAAATTTGGCGATACGGGACTGATTATATTTAAAATAGTATTATTTTTTACGGTTTTGTTTATTATTTCCCAGATAATTAAGCTTCAAAATATTAAGCCTGATGATCATAAAAGTATTTTATTCTATTTTTTTATAATAATTGCCGTATTTTTTGGAATAGGACATACGGTAAGGTGCCAGTTATTTACATTTACGTTTTTTGCCCTCTGGATATACACGCTTGAGAGAGTAAGGCGTGGGGAAACAAGGCTTTTATGGATAATGCCTGTTACAATGGTTGTATGGGCGAACTTTCATGGCGGCTTTGTCTCGGGCTTAGGCTTGTTGGGAATGTATGGAGTAGGGGAATTTTTAAACAAAAAACCTTGCCTAAAATATTTCATAACGTTGATTCCTACTTCATTAGTGACTTTAATCAACCCCTATGGCGTAAAATACCTTGGATATATCTTTTTTGCCACGACAATGGATAGAAAAGGCATAGGTGAATGGGAAATGACTGACCTTTTTTATTCTGTAAAACACTGGTATTCACTAAAAATCGTTATTTTAATAGTTTTGGCAAGTATAATTTTTTATTTTTGGAAAAAACGCCCAAAATTTTCAGAGATAGATAAAGTTAAATTTATAGTACTTGGTGTAACTTTTTATCTTGCAATAAGCCATATAAAACACCAGGCTTTCTTTGTAATATCAGCTGCAAGCTTTGTATATCAAGATTTTTACGCAATATTCGGCGCTGTAGGCAATTATGTAAGAACCAGGTTTGGAAAAACCGCGTCAAAAACCCTATATGGGTTGAACCTTGCTAAAAATGCGATTGTTTATATGGTCATAATAACGGCAGGGGTAATATTTATAACACATACTCCTTTTTTAGTTACAGTGCCTGCCAATAAATTTCCTATCGGCTCAGTTGAGTTTGTAAGACAAAATGGTCTTAAAGGAAACCTTTTAACAATATTTCACTGGGGGAGCTATGCTGCCTGGAAACTTTACCCAAATTGCCTAATAGCCCTTGACGGACGGTTTGAAGAAGTTTACCCCACCCGGACATTTTACGAGGTTGGGGGGTTTATATCTCATTATTCGCTTCCGGAAATTGGATATAAGTGGGACAGATTTCTTGATAAGTATCACACAGATATAATAATTCTGGGAACACATAATGATAACCAGCTTAAATCCTATAAAGCAATGAAGGAAAATAAAGAATGGGCATTAGTTTTTGAAGACCTTATAAGTGCCGTGTTTATAAGAAAAAAAGATATGAAAACAAGCTATAAAAATCCAGGAATTAAACCCTTACCGTTTTTTGCTGAAAAATACGAAACAAAACTTGAGTTTACAAAGCCTGTATCGGTAGAGTTATAACAGATGATTCTGCAAATATTGATAATGAGCAACTTTGGACAAGACACGCTGATGGATTGAAACCTTTATTTAAGGAAGATTGAAAAAGTTTTTACGTAAGTGTCACCCTCGTATCTGATGCGGCATCTATTGAGACCCTGAAATAAATTCAGGGTGACAAGTAAGAATTTAGGCGGTGATATTAAATTAAGTGGGGATGAAAAAATTTAAAAAAACTGTTTTCCTGATAGAACAGGAGGACAAAAAAATGAAAGAAAATTTAGGAAATTG
>JANQIY010000302.1 GCA_028281965.1 Candidatus Gastranaerophilales bacterium | reverse complement strand
TAAAGTCAGTAACGAAGACTGAGGGAACATTCTGGGATAAAACAAAAGCATTTGGCAAACAATTACTTAAATCTTCTGCCTTTGTAGGTCTTATAACTGGGGCAGTTGCTGTTGCAGGCGCTATAGCATTTCCTTACGGCATAGCTGCTGAATTAGGAGCAATGGCAATTGGTTCTGCCGTGGCATTAATAGCCTCAAAATCTTTAAACAAAGGAATTGACAATATTTTTAAAGAAAAAAATCCTGATAAAAAGGTTCCGGCAAACAATACTTTTGAAAACCTACCTATTGCTTGATGAAACAGGGTTTTGAGGACGACTTTGGGGAATATGTCCTCTAGGGTCATGTACAGTAATGTTTTCTCCAGTTTCTCCCTTTATTCTTTTAGCTGCTTCTTGCGCTGATATTCCATCCTCGTTTGCTCTTTTAATTACCTTCATTACTCTTTTAGGCGGTTTCATTCCAAAGTTAACCTGTGAATTATACGGATTGTTATTAATAATCATAATAAACCCTATATTACCTTTTACCTATATGTATAAAATATTAACATAAAAAAAGTTGACACTATTATATCAAAGATTTTAAAAAAGTTTATAGATTTTAAAGCCCTCCTGAAAAAAAATTGTGTCCCCCCCCGCACTTGAGAAGCCTGTCCCGTGCCTGGCACGGAGGCTGTTTAATTAGGCTTATTGCCTTAAAAATGGAACATTATAAAAATATTTTTGAGATAACTTCTGGTTTATGTTAAATCCGCCAGGGTAACGCCGTCTCCGCCTTCACCTTCCTTGCCCGGACGAAATTTTTTCACGTAAGGTGATTTTTTAAGGTGTTCCCTGATTTCTCTTCTCAGCTTACCTGTACCGTGTCCGTGAATTATGCAGACCGGGCTTAAATTGGCGAGATGAGCTTCATCAAGAAAGTAATCAACTTTTAAAAGCGCTTCTTCAGCGGTTTGTCCCCGCAAATCAAGCGTGTTGCTTATGTTTTTCCTGTCAAGCATAAATCCTTTCCTGGAAGCAGGCGGTTTTTCCTGTTTTTTGCCTGATTTTGCCCGGAAAATATCATCTTTTTTCACTTTTGTTTTTAAAACACCGATTTCTATCTGCACATTGTTGTTTTTATCCGGAAGACTTTCTAAAACCCCGTCTTTACCAAGGCTTTTTATAAATACCGGGTCACCGGGCTTTATTTCATCCCAGTTTACAGGTTCCTGCCCAGGTTCAAGCTTTTCAGTTTCCTCAAGGCCCAGTTTCCTTGCTTCGGAAATGGTTTTTCCCAGCCGGGAAAGCGAGCTTCTTGCTGTTTTTTCATCTTTTGTCTTTCTTACGTCTTCAAGTATGCTGTCTATTTTTTCTCTTGCCTGAAAATATGCTGTATCGAATTTTTTCCTGTAAACGCTTATTATTTGTTTTTTTTCGGACTTTATTTTTTCAATTTCCTTGTTATAGTTCAGCTCCAGCTCTTCGATTGAGTGTTTTTTCTCTTCAATTTCCCGAGCGTCTTTTGAAAGTTTTTGCTGTGTATCCTGAAGCCCTTCAAGCACTTTTCCGGTAGGGTCTTTTTTGTTCAGGTAGTTATGTTTTGCTTCCTCGACTATATTTGTTGCCAGCCCCAGGTTCCCGGCAATTGAAATAGCGTTGCTTTTTCCGGGAATGCCCATAATCAGCCGGTATGTAGGGGATAGGGTCTCTGTGTCGAATTCCACGCTGGCATTGTAATAACCTTCCATTGTGTAGGCAAGGGCTTTTAATTCGCTAAAATGCGTGGTAACAAGGGCAAAAGCCCCTTTTTTCCGTATATCCTCCATCAAGGCTTCGGCAAGGGCAGTCCCTTCCATCGGGTCAGTACCGGCCCCGATTTCATCGAGGAGAATTAGCGTGTTCTCATCAGTATTTTCCAGGATTCCTATGATGTTTCTTATATGCCCGGAAAACGTTGACAGGCTCTGGATAAGGCTTTGCTCATCCCCTATGTCGGCGAATATTTTTAAAAACGGGTAAATAACGGCTTCATCTGCCGGAATATGCAGTCCTGCCCTTGCCATTAACATGCAAATCCCCATGGTCTTCAGAACTACGGTTTTCCCGCCGGTATTAGGGCCTGTAATCAGCATTATTTGGTAATCTTTTCCCAGTTCAATGTCGTTAGGAACGACTTTTTCCACCACTTTTAACAGGAGAGGGTGACGGGCATTTTTAATGGAAATCTCTTTTTCAGGGCTTATTTCCGGCTCGGTTGCGTTAATTGATATGCTGTATCCGGCTTTTGCGCAAATAAAATCGATTTCTGTAAGCAGGTCAAGGTTTAAGTTAAGATAATAAGCTTTTTGTCCTACCCGGGCGGAAAGTTCAGATAGTATACGTTTTTTTTCCGCATCAATTTTTAACTCGGTTTCTTTTATCCTGTTATTTAACTCAACCATGCTTTGAGGCTCAATAAACACCGTAGCGCCGCTGGAGGATATGTCATGTACAATTCCCGGCACGTGCGCCTTGTTTTCCACCCGGACGGGGACTACGTACCGGTCATTTCTAATGGTATAAACCGGGTTTTGCAGGTAAGTTGAGATTTCCGAGGAATTTGTAAACCGGTTCATCCTGTCTTTCAGGTTTTCACTCTGGTTTTTCAGGCTTAATGTCAGGCTTTTTAGCTCCCGGGTCGCTGAATCCAGCATGTTTTCGGATTCGTCAAAAATTTCCAGGATAGCTTTTTCCAGCCCGGCGTCTTCGCTTAAACCTTCTGAAACTTCGCAAATAAGCGGGGTTTCTTCTTTATGCCTGCTGAAAAAAGATTTTACCCGGGCGGTAGTTTGAAGGTTTTTGCCAATGGCGACCAGCTCTGAGTTATTGAGGGCCTGGCCGACTTTAGCCAGGTTTATGGCTTCATAAGTATTCCTAATGCCGGAAATCGGCGGAAAAGCAGCCCTGTCCATAAGGAAACGGGCTTCCGAGGTAAGTTTTAATTCCCGTTTTATGGTGTTTTCATCTGAAAATATTTCGGTTTCAAGACAGCGCTGCCTGCCGGTTTCACTTGTTGAAAACCCGGCGAGTTCCCGTGTAATTTTTTCCCATTCAAGGACTTTTAACGTGTTTTTATTCATTTGTTCAGCTTTTTACTACCTTTAGATTTTCCCCCAGCAGGGGTAAATGTTCCCGTTGAATGACTTCGCCTGCAATGAGGACAGGGATTCCCGGAGGATACTTAACGACGGTTTCCCCGGAAATCCTGCCGATCGCGTTTTTCGCACATACATTTTCAGGTTCCCGAAAAAAGGCTTCTGATGGGGTTAAAGCGGTTTGGGGCATTGTAAATAAGGTAGCCCCCGGCTTTTGCCCTGTTTTTTCCAGGTCTTTATAAGCCCGGATAACTGATTTTTCAAGGTATTTAAGATGTTTTTTCCTTGTTCCTATTGCAGTTAGGGCCAGAATCCCTTTGGCGTTATTTAATTCCACTTCTATGTTGCATTTTTTTTGCAAATAATCAGAAAAAACATCTCCGGGAACGTCTTTTAATCTAAAAAACATTTTTGTAGGGTCATGCCGGTAATTTGGCAGGGGGCCCAGAAAGACCGCATCCGTATGTTTTTTAAGATACTTTTTAGTATTTTCGATATTTTCCAGCAGTTGTTGCAATTTTTTTCTTCCCCTGTTGGAATCCAGGTATTCTACCGAGGCCTCAATGCTTGACAGCAGGATGTATGAAGGGGAGGTGGTGTTTATAATATTAAGAGCCTGCTGTAAATCAGCCGGACTTACGCGGGAATCTTTTGCCAGATGAAGCATAGCACCCTGGTTCAGGCAGGAACCCGTTTTATGGAGGGATTGGACGCATCCGTCAGCGCCCTGGTGTATTGAAGAGGCCGGGAGTTGGCCGGAAAAATTCCACAATGCACCGTGGGCTTCATCCACCAGCAAAATCACTCCTTTTTCCCGGCATATCGAAGCTATGGGGCTTATATCCGTCACAATGCCTTCATAGGTCGGGCTGGTTAGCCATAAGACCTTTGTGTCAGGGTTTTCTTCGAGTTTTTTAACGACATTTCCCGGCCTGACCGGCCCGGGAATGTCCCAGTCCCTCTGCCATTCTGTTTCCAGCCATACAGGGCAGGCCCCTGATAAAATAAGGGCGTTTATAACTGATTTATGGGCGTTTCTGCCGATAAGGATTTTTTCTCCCCTTCCCGCAACAGCAAGTATCAGGGCGATAATCCCTGAAGATGAGCCGTTTATAAGATAAAAAGAGGCTCCACTGCCGTAAATTCCCGAAGCCTCCCGCAATGACCTTAAAATTCCTTCCCGGGGGGCTTGCAGGTTGTCCATGCTTTCAATTTCAGCGAGGTCTGCCCGAAAAAGTTTTTTCCCGAACACCCGGGTAAATTCCCCTGTTGTGTTAAGTCCCTGAAAATGCCCGGGAGTTGTAAAAAGGGAAGGGCGGGTTTTTATTATGTTTTTTATGGTTTTGATTATATGCATAATGTTTTAATTATAAACCAATGTTGTTTTCGCTAAAGCAAAATTATTTCCGCTTTTTTTACCTCTGTAAGTCAGGGCAATTCAGTTCTAAATTGGATAAATTAAACTTAAACTGTCACCCCGCACTTGATGCGGGGTCTAGCCAATTAATGCTGATACGCGATAAGTA
>JANQIY010000319.1 GCA_028281965.1 Candidatus Gastranaerophilales bacterium | reverse complement strand
GCGCTGTCCGCATTTCGCGGCGGAGCCTCTTTTCCTCCTTTAGGGTGGCTGTGGGTGGGTTTTGGCAAATGTTGCATACATGCAATTAGCAACTCGAGTAAATCAGTATAAAAAAGTAAAAAAATGTTTATTTTTGTAGACGTTTTGTTAAAAAAAGTACTAAAAAAGTACTAAAAAAGTTGCTGAAATGTTAGGAAAATACTCCGAATTGTTGATTCAATCGGTTTTTAAATTAGCTATATTAACACTTGATATTACAAATTATTACAAACACATATTAGAGAGATTGGAATAGCTTTGGAAACTAAGAAAAATGCTGACTCAAAAACCATGTTTCAGGTTATCAGGGGTAATACAGCTAAAAAAACAAAACCTTACAATGATATAGACCTGAACAACTGGAAAAATTATGACCACATCGAGACCGGTACACTCTGGCAATTCAGCGAAAGAGGCAGGGGGAAAGGTCACAAGTTCGATTACCATGGAAATTACATCCCGCAGATTGCTTACCAGCTCTACAACAGGTATACCAAGCCGGGGGATATAGTTCTCGACCTGTTTTTGGGCTCCGGAACTTCCGCAATTGAAGCGGTGAATATGAACAGAAAGTGTGTTGGCGTTGAAATCAAGTCTGACCTTGTAAATAAAGTAAATGAAAAACTTGCTGAAATAACAGAAGAAACACTTACAGAAGTAATTTGTGAAGATAGCTCCTCTGAAAGTGTTTGCAATAAGATAAATGATTCCCTGATAAAATTGGGAAGTGAAAAAGCCCAGTTTTTAGTGCTGCATCCGCCTTATGCGGACATTATAAAATTCAGTGACAAGAAAAAAGACCTTTCAAACTGCGCTTCTACAGAGGAATTCCTGGATAAATTCGCCCTGGTTGCGGAAAATGGTTATAACTACCTTGAAAAAGGCAGATATGCAGCTCTTATCATTGGTGACAAGTACTCAAAAGGCGAACTTGTTCCGCTGGGTTTTTATTGCATGCAAAAAATGAACGAAATTGGCTTTAAAACAAAGTCTATTATTGTAAAAAATATTACAGGCAACGAGATAGCCAAAGGTAAAGCAAGTAATTTATGGCGTTATAGGGCTCTTGCAGGCGGGTTTTACATTTTCAAGCATGAATACGTGATGATTTTTGAAAAAGGCAAAAATAAAAAACTATGCCAGAATAAGGCTATGCCCCCGCTGCCGCCGTCATGAATGAGTCCAGGCTCCCGCTGCCGCAAGCATAAATGATTCCAGGGCCCCGCTAACGCCGTCATGAATGAGCCTATACTCCCGCTATCACCGACAGGAATGAGTCCAGGCTCCCGCTGCCGCCGGCAAAGCCGGACTTTACCGGAAACAGTCAACGGTTACTTATTCAAGTCGGTATAAATTTCTTTTTCAGGAATAACAAAACCTCCCTGTTTTAAAAAACCTATGATACCGTAAGCTGCGCTTCTTTGCAGCTTGGAAGGGGCTTGCCTGAGAAGTTCTACAGCTTCTGAAAGCACAGGGTCAAGGTCATACCAGCGTCTTTTGTAAAATGATTTATGTTCGTGAAAGAACCATTCAATTGGCTTGTTATAAAAGTCTGAAAGCTTTTTAAGCTCAAAAACATCTATTTTCCTTGCGCCGGACTCCATTACGGAAATTGCGGAAATGGGGAGGTTCATATATTTTGCAACCTGTTCCTGTTTATAACCCGCTTCAATCCTTGCTGTTCTTAACTTTTCACAAAACTTTTTTTTATCCATGCTCCAGGAGTCTCCTATAATAATATTTTCGGTAACATTTTAATGAAATTTATGACTAATATTTAATCATAGCTTGAAACAAATGTCAGATTATTTCATTATCAGCTATAATTTACTAAAATAGTTAAAGATTTGTACATGTATTATAAATCATTTTTTTGAAAATCGAAAATCTTTTTTGTGTATTCTTAAAGAAAGTTTAAAATTAAAATGTTTTCAAGACTTAAATTAACGACCAAAGAACTTTATAGGGCCCGGGCAAGGAAGCTTCGGAGCGAACTTGACATGAAAAAAATTAGCGGTGAAATTCGCAGTCAAATCCTGGCGTTTGGTATTTACAAAAAAGCCAAAACCATTGCCGCTTTTTATTCTTTTGACAATGAAACCGATATAAACCCGCTTTTCCGGGATAGTTCAAAGCATTGGTATTTACCCAGGGTCATGGGTTCAGGGGATATGGCTTTTTATAAGTATGATCAATCTACGCCCATGCAGAAAAACAGGTATGGAATCTATGAACCTGTTGGTGGTGTTGAATTAAGCCCGGACGAGCCGGATTTAATCTTTGTGCCTGCTCTAATGGTCGATAAAAAAGGACATAGATTAGGGTATGGCAAGGGTTATTATGATAGGTTTTTGTCAAAACTTACTGAAAAGAGCGTAAAAGTTGTACCCATTCCGGAAGAGCTAACCATAGAAGATCTTCCGGCCGATGAGTTTGACATTCCCGTAGATTTTGCGATTACCGGTTATAATATTTATGATTTTCGGGTATAAAGAGCATTATATGCGGTTTAAAAGGAGAAATGTATGGTAAGAATAACTTTTATAGGCCACAGCGCATTTAAAATCGATGGAGAAGCCGGTTCTATTCTCATAGATCCTTTCATCACCGGGAATCCATCCGCTAAGGTTTCTGATTTAAAAGTTGATGACATTCTGGTGAGCCATGCCCATGGAGATCATTTAGGGGACAGTATAGAAATTTCAAGAAAAACAGGGGCAAAAATCACTGCTATATTTGAACTTGCAAATTATTGCGGTGAAAAAGGCGTTAAGGCGCAGGGCGTAAATATTGGCGGCAAAGTGCCTTTTGACTGGGGAAACGCTTACTGGCTTCCCGCTGCCCACAGCAGCGGGACTCCTGACGGAAAATACGGCGGTGAACCGGCAAGTATCCTTGTAAACATAGACGGGAAATCGATATATCATGCCGGTGATACAGGGCTTCATTATGATATGAAAATGATAGGCGGGTTTTATAAGCCGGAAATTGCGCTGCTGCCTATTGGCGGGTTTTATACAATGGGAATCCCCGAAGCCGTTGAAGCCGCCCGGTGGCTTGAAGTTAAAAAGGTTATCCCTATGCATTACAACACTTTTCCGGCAATTAAATCCGACCCTGAGGAGTTTAAAGCGGAAATCAACTCCATAGGCAAGGAATGCATAGTACTCAACCCCGGTGAGAGTATAGAAATCTAACGCCGGTCAGGGTTTATATTAACCAGGATAGTAGAAGCGGTCTCAGTTGAAAAAGTTTTTTGTGTCACCCTGAGCCGGGGAAAATTTGCTTTGATTTGTGTGTAATTACGAGGAAGCCTGCCCCGTGCTTGCGGATTGCTCGCAGAGAGTGAAGGCATGAATGAGGCTATGCTCCCGCTGCCGCAGGCATGAATGAGGCTATGCTCCCGCTGCCGCAGGCATGAATGAGGTTGTGCTCCCGCTGCCGCAGGCATGAAAGTGATAGATCAGTCGTTATTAGATCACTACCTTTTTTTATATTGCGGAGCAGGCTCAAAAGTCCTGAGTTTGCTAAACTTCCTCGGGTTCTTTGCCGATGGGGTGCCTTAAGCCAAACTTGAAATTAATACCTGTTCTCGAGCCGTTTCTTACCATTACCTGGAAAAACCCGCTTAAGCCTTCTTTTTTTCCGTAATTTTCCACGCCGACTCCGTATTCTACATAATTACCCAGGTTAGATTCCGGGATTACAATATCATTTGCCCTTATTTCCGACTCGTTCAGGGCATTTATAGGGACATTAACACTTAAATAAGGCTGCCAGCCCTTTATATATTTGGAAATTTTTACGCCCGGGGTTACCTGGACAGCATGCAAGGGACCGGACTCAATCCTTGTGCCCTGGGAATTCGTGTAATCCTGCGTTCCCACAAAAACATAGCTCACCTGCGTATTCAGCTGCATGTTAACTCTCCCGGGCAGGTGAAAGTTATATCCTGTCTTTGACGCCGCTGAAGCCGTAACCATTCCATAACATTCGGAGCCGTGGTTTTTTATATTCTCTAGAACCCCGTATAACCCGGAATTAACTGATAATGTCGTATAAAAATCACCCCTGTAAAGCGAACCTGCTATTCCCAGAAGACCTCCGTTCTGAATAAGGTCAATATTTTCATATTCCTGGTTTGCCCCGCTATATCCCCCGTAAAAACTCATAAGCCCGCTAAATCCTCTTCTTAACCTGTAAAGAGGCGAGTCTATCCCGCCCATAAATCCGTAAGAAACACTTTCAACCTTTTTTGCCAGGTTGTCTATATCCAGTTTTTCAATACTGTTAAACGGTCTGAACCAGGCAGAGGTTTTTTCAATCCTTCCATAGAGTTTTGAGTATTCAGCAATGCCTTCTGTTATGGCTATTTTGTTTAAGAACCTGTAATCCACACCTGTTTCGTATTTTATGGTATTCATTATATTCATTACTTCATCAGCCCTGTTAAACACCATATTATTTGCGTTAGAAACGTTAATATGAGCGCTTTGTTGGGAAACAGACGGTGTTTGCACGGCAGGGTTAAGGGTTGTGCCGGTCAGGGTCAGGGTCCCGTTTTTATTGTTTTTTACATTATACTTATAAACTGCTCCTGTTGCGGTTCTAGCGTCACTATGAAGGGTTATTGCGAATTTATTGCCGGGATCAACAGTAACAGTACCTTTTCCGTCTCTCCCTTCGTTAATTACCATTATTTCCTTGAGGGTTACTGCTTTGTTGGTGACGGTTTCGGCGTTTATGGAATCTGCGGTATCTGTCTGGAGGTTAACGTCAATTTTAAGGTTCATATTGTCTATGTCAGCTGATTTAAAAGAGACGGCATCGATTTTGCTGTTTATGAGGTTAAGCGTTGAACCCGGGGAGGCAGAAAAGTCAGCCCTGTCAAAGAAAACACCGGCTGGTCCAAGAGTGAGGGTACCTCCATGGAGGTTTACCCTGTTGCCTGAGTATGCTGCATTTCCGAACCCTCTCATATCGGCGTTAAGTATGATTTCTCCGGAAACCGGGGCATTTACGGGAATTTCATTACCACCCGTGCCTGTTTCGTTAATGCTAATGGCATTGTTATCAGACCCGGCGGTTATGCCGTCGTTAAAGATTATGTTTGCGGCGTCTGAGCTGTTGAGGTTCAGGGTTGAGGTCTCCATATATATTGCGTTATCAGCTCCTGATGCTGTATTGCCCATAAATTTCACGTTATTTGTCCTGGCTATAAGGTTTATTACACCGTCATTGCTATGAATCGCACCGCCATTTCCGGTTGCAGTATTATTTATAAACTTAGCCCCGTTGTTTATTGTAAGTTTGCTTGTAGAATTAAGGATTGCCCCTCCATAGTCTGCGGTGTTTGAGTCAAAGGTACTAAAGTCATTTATTATAAATGTACTGTTATAATTACGAACCGCTCCTCCATCGTTTGCGGAATTATTTATAAAAGTAGCCCTGCCATTTATTTCAACTGTACTACCGTTATGATTATAAATCGCCCCTCCATTGCTGCTTGCAGAGTTATCCGTAAATATAGCTTCGTCATTTATTATAAATGTACCGCTATCATTACGAACCGCTCCTCCATTGTTTGCGGAGTTATCCGTAAACGTAGCTCTATCATTTATTGTAAATGCACTGTTCTGATTAAAAATTGCGCCGCCGTAGCTTGCTGAGTTATCCGTAAACACAGCCTCGTCATTTATTTCAAATGTACTGCTATAGTTATAAATTGCACCTCCATAGCCTGCTGAGTTATCCGTAAACGTAGTTTTATTATTTATTGTAAATGCGCTGTTCTGGTTATAAATTGCGCCTCCATTACTGCTTGCTGAGTTATCCGTAAACGTAGCTTCGTCATTTATTGTAAGTGCGCTGTTATAATTAAAAATTGCGCCTCCATTACTTGCGGTGTTTAAGTCAAACCGGCTCAAGCCTTTTATTATGAATGTACTGTTATAATTATTATGAATTGCCCCTCCGGAACCATTAGTTGAAGTGTTACTTGTAAACACAGATCCGTCATTTATAGTAAAAGTGCTGTTAGAATTACGGATCGCCCCTCCGGCGTCTACTGCTGTGTTATCTGTAAATATAGCTCCATTATTTATTGTGAATGTACCATTGTTAACATTATTAATCGCGCCGCCATCATCTACTGCTGAGTTGTCTGTGAAAGTAGCCCCGTTATTTATTGTAAATGTGCTACCGCCAGTATTATTAATCGCCCCTCCATCGTTTGAGGTGTTTGAGTCAAAAGTAACCCCGTTATTTATTGTAAATGTACTGTTATAATTATTAATCGCCCCTCCAGACCAGGTTGCATTATTATTTGTAAACGTAGCTTCATCATTTATTTCAAAGGTACTACCGCCAGTATTATAAATCGCGCCCCCAACTTGTGCGGTATTACTTGTAAAAATAGCCCCGTTATTTATTTCAAATGTACTGTTATTATTATTAATCGCCCCTCCATCGTTGGTTGCGGAATTGCCCGTAAACGCAGCTTCATCATTTATTGTAAATATACTGCCGTTGTAATTTAAAATCGCGCCTCCGGAACCATTAGTTGCGGAATTGCCAGTAAACGTAGCTTCATCATTTATTTCAACTGTACCACCGTTAGTATTATAAATCGCGCCCCCACCTTGTGCGGTATTACTTGTAAACGTAATCCCGTTATTTATTATAATTGTACCGTTATTATTATGAATCGCGCCTCCGGTACTGCCTGCGGAATTATCCATAAATGTAGCTTCATCATTTATTGTAAATATACTGCCGTTGTAACTTAAAATCGCGCCTCCATAGTTAGCGGAGGTATTTGAGTTAAAAGTACTCAATCCATTTATTGTAAATGTGCTATCGTTAACATTACGAATCGCACCTCCCTGAAAATTAGTTGCAGAATTCCCCGTAAAAGTAGCCCCATCGTTTATTGTAAATGTGCTACCGCCAGTATTATAAATCGCCCCTCCATGGCTGGTTGCATTATTATTTGTAAAAGTAGCCCCATCGTTTATTGTAAATGTACTACCGCTATCATTATAAATCGCCCCTCCAGAAGTTGCAGAGTTACCTGTAAACGTAGCTCCATCATTTATCGTAAATATACTACCGTTATTATTATTAATTGCGCCTCCATAGTTTGCGAAGTTGCCTGTAAACGTAGCTTCATCATTTATTGTAAATGTGCTACCGTTAGTATTTGCAATCGCCCCTCCAGACCAAGTTGCATTATTATTTGTAAACGTAGCCCCGTCATTTATTTCAAATGTACTGGTATAATTATTAATCGCCCCTCCAGAAGTTGCAGAGTTACCTGTAAACGTAGCTCCATCATTTATCGTAAATGTACCACCGAGAACATTACCAATCGCGCCTCCATAGTCTGCATTATTATTTGTAAACGTAGCCCCGTTATTTATTGTAAATATAGTGTTATGACTACGAATCGCCCCTCCAAAGCTGTTTACGGAGTTACCTGTAAACATAGCCCCGTCGTTTATTATAAATGTACTGTTATAACTAAAAATCGCCCCTCCCAGCGTGTCTGCAATATTTGAGTCAAAAGTACTAAATCCATTTATTGTAAATGTACTACCGTTAGAATTAAAAATCGCACCCCCTTCGTAACTTGTAGTATTATTTGTAAAAGTAGCCCCATCGTTTATTGTAAATGTGCTACCGCCAGTATTAAAAATCGCACCACCAACGTTGGTTGCGGAGTTTGAATCAAAAACAGGTCCTTTATTGAGTGTTAAAACACTGCCTGACATATTAAGCGCTCCGCCATATCCTGCTGTATTTCCTTCATATGTGATTTGAACATCTACAAGTTCTACATTACCCGGAATTCTGAACTCAAATCCGCCCGTATTAATAGAGCCTGTTCCCTGGAAGGAATAGTCAAGGTCCGGCAGGGTTTTATTTCCTGTTAATGTTATATTGCTGTTTACTGTAATAGTGTCATCTGCTCCCACGGCAGCAATTGCAGTATCAAGCTCCGCTTCGTTATTTACAACATAATCCGCGCTAAGAGCCCTTTCTGAGGGGAGCAGAAAAATCATCGATGCCAGTAAAATAAAAAAACATACCGATGTCAATTCAACACAATTATTTTTATATGCCTGGTTTTTCCTCAACACGTCTTATTCTTTTCTGGTTTCTGCTTTTAATATGATGATGCCGTCATCCGCATTTGATTCGGCGTCTATGTAATTTGGTTTACTATTTTATCAGAAAAAGTTTTTTTAATATAAAAACACATTTGAATATCTAAATATTTAACTATATTTTACCACATTTGCCAGTAAGTACTACCCCGATATTATTGGTAATACTGTAACTGACGAGCAGCATCATTTATGTCTGAAATTATAGTTTTTAATAAAATAAAAAAAGAGTTAGACTCACTTTGTCATAAGTAGTAAACAAAAAATTTTGTATGTTTAATAAAATTTTCAAAAAAACTACCCGCCCGGAATGTGGCGAGGCGTCTCTGCGTTAGCGGGAACATGGGACTCATTCCGGTCTGGAAATGTTAAACTTAACCGCAACCGGAGCAGGAAGAACTGCATCCTCCGTCATTACATGAGCAGTTAGAAGATCCGCAACCTTTCATCTGGACTTTTTTCCATGAACGTATAACTTCACCTGAACCGCAGTTTCGGCATTTAGGAGTAGAACTGTCATTCATTGATTTGCTTATAACAGTTATTTCGTTACAATTTTTACACTTGTAATCGTAATCAGGCATATTAAAATCTCCTTATTAAAGCGATTATTTGATTTTAAACTTATAATTTATCTGTTAATAAAGCAAACACATCGTTAAAAATTATCAATAACATCAGGCCGATGAGGAAAACAAATCCGTACTTAGCAAATGCTTCCTGGGTTTTTTCCTCTACAGGCCTGCCTCTAAGTTTTTCAATGAACAGGAATAACAAGTGTCCACCATCTAAAGCCGGTATGGGAAGCAGGTTTACAATAGCAAGGTCAATGCTGATTAATGCTGTGAGAAGCAGTCCATCCCAAATCCCCCGATTTTCTATGATATCACTGCCAATTTTCGTAACTGCAACGATTCCATGCAGGTCATTAAGCGGGATTTGCCCGGTTATTATCATCCACAAACCCTTAATCATATAAACGGCATTTCTCTGTAAATAATCCCATGACCTGATAAAAGCGTCACTCACAGTGCTCACGGGCATGTTTACTTCCTCTACCTTGAGTTTAATCCCCAGAATGCCTTCTTCGTTAGGAAACGCGGGATTCAGGGTTATAAGCTCCCCGTTTCTCTCAACGACAATACTTATAGGATGAACTGTATCCCCAACCGCAGCAGCAAGCTGGGTAACTGTCACGTTACCCTCGGAAATAAAGGTTTCTTTATCCCGGAGCATGCCTCTAAGCTGTTTTTCCTCTTTTGAAAGATATTTTCCCTGGGGTTTATATTCCTGGTAGGTGGAAAAAATGTCTTTAGGAACATCTACAGGCTTCTCCGGAGAAGTTTTTGGCAGTGCTACAACCGTACCGGCAGGGATTTCGCCATTGGCTAATCCCGGGTTCAACTCAAGGATTTTATCAACCATTTCTTCATGACGCTGATAAGTTATATAGCCGTTAAATTCTTTACTGCGTTTTGCAGTACCTACAAATTTATATATACTGTCAATTTTTTTGCCGTTAGCAGATATAATTTTATCTTCCGGCCCTAAGCCGACTTTTTGGGCGGCAAAATTTTTGCCTTTCTGAAGCTCTTCAACATAAAGATTATACTTGTTTGTCGGGAGATTTCCGGAAAAACCGGCTACCATCAGCACAATTATGTAGGCAATAATCGCATTGGCCGTAACTCCCGCGGAAACTACCAGAAACCTTTCCCATACTTTTCTGTTAGCAATTCTTTCGGGGCTGTCTTTGGGAATTCCGCTGTCAGGTTCGTCATCGGGAAAAGATACATACCCGCCCAGAAGAAAAGAATGTATACAGATTTTTGTATTCCCCCACTTCGTCTCATAAAGAGTAGGGCCAAAAGGCAGTCCAAAACCAAATTTTTCAACTCTTATTCCAAGCATTCTGGCAACAATAAAATGTCCGAATTCATGAACAATTATCAAAACGCTTAAAAGAAGAAGCATAGTAATTATATGCATTTAAAATTTATCTCCATGTTTAATTTTTTTAAAGTTTACATTGTTCGTTTATATTATATCAAAACCCCGGTTAAATATTTCATCTTAACCAGGATAATTTTTTATGGAAAGTTTTTATTGTAAACCCGAACTAGTTCCCACTTAGATTTAGCAGGTTTTGTATAGCCCTCAGGACGTAATTAATGGTGATAAACCCAAAAATTATCTGAAAAAGTCCCATATTCCAAACTTTTTTATAAAAAGAAGGTGATTTGGGGGAAACATCTTCTTTATTTTCCCGGAGAATTTCTTCTCCGGCTTTTATCCCGGACTTTATATACCTATCGGACGCTTTTACCGTCGTAAAGTATTTTTGCAGAAGCATTCCCCATTTTTTCCAGTTAGAAAATACAAATGAAAAACCTATTATAAGAAAAATAAACTGCAATAGCGGGTTTATTGAGGTAAGATAACTTGCATAAACCAGAATAATAAGTTGTATTCCGAATATCAAGACCATTAAGTTTGTTCCACAGCGTATATGTTCCTTGGGCTGTGATTTTACTGTTTCTATAGTAAGAGGCATGCCTTTTTCAATGGCATTTATTGTCTGGTGCTCAGCCGCATGAATTTTTGCAAGAGGAGTAAAACGGAGTATCAGGAGAAATAAAGCTATTTGCCCGATTAATATGAGAGGTATAAGGCGGGAATCAAAGCTTTCAATATCACTTTCCCCTAAAATTATAAACACAATAAGCTGTACAAAAAATATAATGGTACCGAGAGCCGTTCCCGTAAGAAATAAGCCGAAATTTCCGCTTCCAGCCTGGTGTTTTCCATCAGTGATATATACTCCTAAAGGAGTTGCAAGCCCCCCAAGCGAGCGGGGCCTGGCAAACTGTGTAAGGTAATGGACAATAGCGGTTCTTGTAAAAGCTTCGCCTGTGTAAGTCCCATCCTCTTCTACAATGGGAATGACCCGGTTATGCATTTCATTAACTTTACTTAACAGCCCGGATATACTTGTCTCTTTTTTTTCAGACCATACATTCCTTGTCATTAACTCATAGACCTGTTTTTCGTGAAGATAACTTTCGCTGTCAAAACTCCATTCAGGAAGAATTTTAGCCAGGTCATATTCAGAAATTATACCCACTAATTTCCCTTTTATGTCAATAACCGGTAAAGTGTCGATTTTTAGGTGTTTAAACAGGTCTGGTAATCTTGAAATTTCGCAGTACTCAGAAATGGCCGGAAGTTCAATTGAAATTTCCTCTATAGAAGGCAGGTTTAGGAAATTTTCACCATAATCACTCATAATTCTTTTTATTTTCCTGTATTTATTATAAATTTAATTTGTGAAAATTTTATAATTCTATTTTGCATCAGGTAAGGTTTACCCCACTTAAGCAATTTTATACATCTTTCAGGTTTACTTAATCCTGCTCAGGTTTAATAAATGTTGCTCTTAATTAGTAATTTACTGGACTATATTTTTCATAAAAAGTGTTATTTTTGCACAGAACGGGCAAATAAACGTATTATATGCGATAAATGTTATGAAAAACTTAAAGCTTCCGGGGCTGAAAGAGTTAAAACCATCAAAGGAGTGAGTATTAAAGGATATTATTTCTACAAAGGCGAAGTCCTGAAGTTGATAAGGGGAATAAAGTATCACAATAAAAAGACTCTTGCAAAGGAAATAGCAGGTATTATTGTAGAAATAGCAGGCAAAGAGCACTTTTCCCCGGAAAAAACGGAAATAATACCTGTACCTATGCACCATAAGCGGCAGCAAAAGAGAAAATATAACCATATGGAGATTCTTGCAGGTGAAATTTCATTGCTTACCGGTTGTAGAGTAAACGTTGACCTTATAAAAAGGGTTAAAAACACTTTGCCTCAATATAATTTAAACCAGCTGGAACGTAGAAAAAACCTTAAAGATGCATTCAGGGTTTTTCCGGAGTTTTATTCCGGGAAAACCCTTGTTTTATTTGACGATATTTCGACTACCGGAGCAACTCTTGAGGTGATGATAGAAGAGCTGAGAAAGCATAACATCCGAAATATAACAGGATTGGTAATCGCTTTTGTATAAAAACCTTTAAGCTGTTAAAAACAAAACATTTTTATTTGTAAGCTTTTTAACAATAATGTCTTTATTGCCTTACTGTTTTTTCAAATTGAATTGGCATAAGGAAGAAACAAAAAATTCTTATGTAAAATTTTCAAAAATATTCCTTATTAAATTTTTTCGGTCGAGCGACCGACCGAAGGGAGGGAAGCGAGACCA
>JANQIY010000246.1 GCA_028281965.1 Candidatus Gastranaerophilales bacterium | reverse complement strand
CAGCGTTGAAAATATACTGAAATTATTTCAGCATGACAATTTATGGCGTTTTGAAATTAATGATAAGCTATTTAAATTAAAAATGTAGGGGAGTAAGGGGGCTGACCTGTTACCGATAATTCGGATCATTAAATTTTATTAAAATAAACTTAAATAGAAAAAATTTTTTTATAATTAGTACATAATTCTTAATAATTTTAATACTATTTTGGATTTTAAGAAAAAAAAGTTGAATTGTGATTGATACATTCGTATCATTAAAATAGCAAACGTAGGGGTTGTTCTAATTTATTGTAATAAATTTGATTTAGTTAAGGAAAGAGGGTTTTTATTTAATGAATGAAAAAAAATTTGGCAAAGCAAGTTTTAAGATGAGAAAAAGTCCCTACATTCGTTTAAAAAAGGCTGTCTTTGAAGACTCTAAAGATTTTGAAAAAAAAGAGATCGAAAAAAACATCAAAACTTACAGTTACGGTTTTAGTCAAACACAACCGCAGGATGATCTTATCCTGTAATTTTAAGCAATACATATAACATTGCCTCTGCAAGTTGAACGGAATCAGGTGCAGGGGCTTTTTATTTTCTCTCTATAATTTCTATTGAATACCCGTCAGGGTCTTCAAGAAAAGCAATTTTTGGCCCTTCTTCCTTGATTAAAAAAGGCGGGCGGGTATATTCAATCCTGAAAGTTTCTAGTTTTTCACTAAATTTATCAATATCATCTGTTTCAAAAGCAAGATGGCCAAAGTATGTCCCATGGTTATACCCTCCCTCAGGGAGTTCATGATTGTAAGTCAACTCGATTGTGCAGCATTCTCTCTCGTCTGAGACGAAATAAAGTGTTGCGGCCTTTAATTCCATTTGCTTAACCTGCTTTAGTCCCATAACTTCCGTATAAAACTCAAGAGATTTTTCAATATCTTTTACCCTTAGCATTGTATGAGCGAATTTCATTTTTTACCTCCTGATTATTCTGAATACCTTTTAACCGTAAAATTTTTACAATATAAATTCTTCTATGGCGCTAATTTTTGCTCTATTTCCCATCATTAACTGCCGATAAAATTGTGTTTCGGATAATTTCTTCACTAAAGAGGCTTCCGGATGTAAGTGTTAACTAATTCGCTGACGGAAATTTATTAAATTCAGCAGGTTTTTAGCCGCTTTTAGAAGCATACCGCCCCTTTGCTTGCGGAGCTGACAGTTTTAGCGTATCTGGAAAGATAGCCTTTTTTAACCTCTTTAACATCAGGGCGGAATTGCTGTTGTCTTTTGTTGATTTCCTCCTCGGGAATTTCAACATCCAGGGTTCTGTTTTTTATATCAATTTTTATGGGATCGCCGTCTTGCAGTATGCCAATTACACCTCCGGCTGCGGCTTCCGGGGATATATGCCCGATGCACAGGCCTCGCGTACCGCCGGAGAACCTGCCGTCGGTAATCAGCGCAACTTCTTTCCCAAGCCCCTTACCTACAATTGACGCCGTTACCGCCAGCATTTCACGCATTCCCGGCCCGCCTTTAGGGCCTTCGTTTTTAATTACAACCACATCACCGGCTTTTATCAGGTCATTATTAACGGCTTCCATTGCCTGGTCTTCACCGTTGAAAACCCTTGCAATCCCGTCGAAATTGCAGCAGTCGGCGTCAATCCCCGAGGTCTTTATAACAGCGCCCTCCGGGGCGATATTCCCGTAAAGTACCGCAAGCCCGGCTCTTTCAGCAATCGGGGCATCCGGGGTTTTAATTACGTTTGTATCAACCCAGGCATTTTGGGTTATGTCAGAAATTGACATTCCTGAAACCCCTTTAGTATCTATAATTCCAACATTGCCTTCCCGGAGGTTCTTAAGAGCGGCAGGAATTCCGCCTGCATTGTCAAGGTCGGTCATTGTAAGCGTGCTTGAGGGGTCAAGCTTCATAATCTGGGGGATTCTCCGGGCTAATTCGTCAAAATCCTCAAGTGTAACATTAACCTCGGCCTCGTTAGCTACGGCAAGCAAATGCAGTACTGAATTCGTGGAACCTCCCAGCGCAAGGTCAGTAATGATTGCGTTTCTGAGCGATTCTTTTGTCACTATTGACCTGGGTAAGACGTTTTCCCTCACAAGTTCGGTAATTTTCACCCCGCTTTCAAAGGCAATACGGCGTTTTTTAGCGGAAACCGCCGAAGCTGTGGCGCATCCCGGAAGGCTCATACCCATAACTTCCGTTAAGCAGGCCATTGTATTGGCTGTATAAAGCCCCTGGCACGAACCTATTCCGGGGCAGGCGTTCATTTCCATTTTTTCAAGCTGTTCCCGCGTAATTTTTCCCGCTTTATACTGCCCTAATGCCTCAAAAGTCCCACGGATAAGCGTAATAGGCTGGTTTTCACAGCAGCCGTCCTGCATTGGCCCGGCTGTGACGACTATGCATGGAATGTTCAGCCTGACTGCCGCCATAAGCATTCCCGGAGTGATTTTGTCGCAATTGGTAAGCAAAACAAGACCGTCAAGAGAATGGGCGTTTGCGACAGATTCAACGCAGTCGGCAATGATTTCCCTGGAAGGCAGGGAATATCTCATTCCCTCGTGCCCCATGGCTATGCCGTCGCAGATTGCGGGCACTCCGAAGATAAATGCCTGCCCTCCGCCTGTGTGAATTCCTTTTTCTATATGTCTTTCAAGGTCTCTCATTCCGGAATGGCCCGGTACAAGGTCGGTAAATGCGCTTGCAATTCCGATAAATTGTGATTCCATCTGATTCTTTGATATTCCCGTTGAGTATAAAAGTCCTCTCTGGGCAACCCTGTCTATTCCTTTTTTAATCCTGTCGCTTCTCATATCCTCTACCTTTTGGGCTAATATAACCGGAGTTTTTATTTAAAAAATTATATCATGTCTATATTTTAATTTTGGGAGTTATTAAATTTCGGTATTATACTCGAGTTGCTAATTGCATGTATGCAATTAGAGATTGGAGTTATTTAAATTAAAAATGTAGGGGCGTAAGGGGAGAGGGGGCCTGCGAGATTTTTTATCTTACAAAAACGATTTTAGGTAATGACGTCTGCAGATAAGCAAGTGTTTGATTTAGAAAATTTTTATAGTAAGCTTACTTTTACGGAATAATCAATATTTAATATGTCTCAGGAGGAATATATGAAATTAATTCTTAAAAAAGACATTCAAACGCTCGGGGAATCCGGCGAAATTGTTGAAGTTAAGGATGGTTACGCAAGAAATTACCTTTTGCCCCAGAATTTAGCGGAAATTGCCACAGAAGGCGCGCTTAAAAACAGGGAAAAGAACCTGGAAAGAATTAAGCAGCAGGCCGAGAAACTTCACCAGGAAGCGCTCACCCAGGCCGGGAAAATAGAAAAACTGGGCAAATTAAGAATAGAAGTAAAAGCCGGAGAAAACGGGAAATTGTTCGGCGCTATTACTACCAGAAGGCTCTCAGAGCTTCTTCTGGAGCAAACAGGGGTTGATGTTGACAGAAGAAATATTTCATTAAACAACCCTATTAATCTTATTGGTGAATATAAAATGCATATAAAACTCACTTCAAAAGTATCGATTGATCTTCCGGTAGAAGCAGCAGCTTCAGAAATCATCAGGGAAGAAACAATTATAGAGGAAGTTGAAGAAAAGGCTGAAGAAATGGAAGAATTAAAAGCTGCAGAGTCTTCAGAAGAAGAAGTCCCGGCTGAGACTGAGGAAAAACAAGAAGAATCTGTGGAATAATAAAATTACAAAACTGATTTAAATTTTAAAGCCCTTGAACAGGGCTTTTTTAGTATTGGTAATATTGTAACTGATTAAGGAACAAACAAAAAATCTTACGCAAGTGTCACCCTGAGCCGGGAGAAATTTACTTTGACTTGCGTGTACTCAATGCAAAGGGTCTTACCGGTTTTGTTTGAAAAACCCTTCACAATGCTTTAATTCCACGATTATAGCAGTCATTCAGCGGTTCAGGGATGACGCAATGGTAAGAATTTTGTCTTATCTACTTATTTGAAATTATTCTTCAAACATACTTGAGTTGCTAATTAGCCAAAAGCCAGGATATGACTATGCAACATTTGCCAAAAAATTATAGAGAATCGAAAAGAGGCGCGAAGCAGGCGAAATGGACAGCGAAACAA
>JANQIY010000211.1 GCA_028281965.1 Candidatus Gastranaerophilales bacterium | reverse complement strand
GCCCCTGTTTTTATTTATGATTTTGCAAAATTTATTTCAATAAAATTTAAATTTTAACTCCATTTAAAACCTTGTTATAATTGCTTTTAAGCTAATTCGTGATTCGGATTATTCAGCTTCTGCAAATATCTTTTTATTATATAATTGAAACCAACAATTCCAATAAATAATTAAATCAAGGGAAAAATAAAAAAATGACACAAATCGAATCCGCAAGAAACAATGAGCTAACTCCTGAACTATTGCAAATAGCTGAAAAAGAGGGGATATCATCCGAAGAACTAAGAAAAAAAGTAGCTAAAGGCCATGTTGTAATCCTAAAAAACATTAATCACAAGAATGTAACCCCTATAGGCGTAGGGGAAGGCTTATCTATAAAGGTAAACGCAAATATCGGGACTTCTCATCAAAGAAGCGGACTCGCAGAAGAGCTAAAGAAATTGCAAATTGTTGAAGAAACCGGGGCTGATACGGTGATGGACCTTTCAACGGGCGGAGATATTGATGCAACAAGACGCTCAATCCTCAGCAAGTCAACTATTCCGCTGGGGACTGTCCCAATCTACCAGATAGGAGTAACATCTGCTAATAGCCAGGAATCCTTTATGGAAGTGAACAAAGACGATATTTTAGGAATAATCGAAAACCACTGCAGGGATGGGGTTGACTTTATAACAGTCCATTGCGGAGTTACAAAGGCCGTAGCTCAATGTCTCGAGCAGAACCCGAGAGTAACAGGGATTGTAAGCCGGGGCGGTTCAATGCATGCTTCCTGGATAAAGAAACATAACAGGGAAAATCCCTTATACGAATACTATGATGAACTTTTGGATATAGCAAAAACCTATGACACCACCCTTTCACTGGGTGATGGGCTAAGACCGGGCAGCGGAGCCGATGCCGGGGACCGGGCGCAGGTTATGGAAACTATAGTCCTCGGCGAACTCGTGCAAAGAGCCAGGAATGCAGGTGTGCAGGCTATGGTGGAAGGCCCGGGGCATGTGCCTTTTAACCTTATTAAAGGTATGATTGAAACCATAAAAACGCTCACTTTTAAAGCTCCTTTATACGTTCTGGGGCCGCTGGTAACTGATATTGCTCCCGGGTATGACCATATAACCGCCGCAATCGGTGGAACAGCAGCAGCGGCAGCAGGCGCTGATTTCCTCTGCTATGTCACTCCGAGCGAGCATATTGGACTGCCAAACCCGGAGCAGGTACGACAGGGGGTAGTTACCTCAAAAATCGCCGCTCATGCCGCTGATGTCGCCAGGGGCAGGCAGGCTTCCATTGAGCAGGACAGGCTTATGTCTGCCGCAAGAATGAACCTTGACTGGAAAAAACAGGCAGAGTACGCAATTGATAAAAATGTTTTTGAAAACATAGACGACGGTAAACCCTGTACAATGTGCGGGGAGTATTGCAGTATGAAAATATTTAAAGAGACAGTTAGTTTTTAACTGTCTCTTTTTATTATAAGATTATTTATTAATTTAGCTTTCTACTGTTGACTCAAGCAGTTTCCAGTTTTGATCATACTTTTTGTATCCAAGCTCTTCGCCGTCAGCGTTGCTTATGTAATCTACTATATTTCCGTCATCGTCTCTGACCCTGCGAGCTGTTTGGGATATATTACCGTCATCATCATACCAGGTTACAGTTTTAGAGCCATCTGTATTGTTTACCGAAGTGTGCATAATGTTTCCATCAGCATCGTATCTGGCTGATTTGCCTTGTTTGTAGGCTGTAACACCTATATCATCACCATCAGCGTTTTTCATGTAATCTATCTTTGTACCGTCAGCTTCAATGACCCTGTGTGCGGTCTTTGTAATTTCACCGTCTTCGTTATACCAGGTGATATCCTGGGTTCCATCGTCATTATTTTCTATTTTATAATCAATATTACCGTCAGCACCTTTCCTGATTGTAATATCATCACTGACAGTAGTACTTCCAAGGCTGACGCCATTTTCATCTACCATAGTGTCTGTATAAGAACCATCTTCATTTTCAACACGAGTTACAACTCTCTGAAGTTCGCCGCTTCCGGAATAAGTTTTGAATTCTTTTGAGCCGTCTTCATTTTCAGTTCTATGAACGATTTCTCTTATAGTACCGTCATTGTCATAATAGGTTTCTAATCTTCCGATATTTTCATTTGAATCGTTAAGCAACGGCTCTTTAATTGATATAAGCCTGCCTTTAGCATCTTTTCTTATTACGGTACCGTCACCCCATGTATTTGTTCCAATCTTATTTCCGTCAGCATCTTTTAAATAGTCTGTTTGGGTACCGTCTTTATTTTCAACCCTTAAAGCTGTTTGCTTAATGCTTCCATCAGGGTTATACCAGGTAACATCCTTGGTTCCGTTTTTATTATAAATAATTTTGGAAACTAGATTTCCATTGTCATCATAGTTCTTATCAATTTTTTTATCACCAGACCCTATTAACGATTTAAAGAGTAATAGTATCGGCATTATATTTATAAGCATTTGGATAATTCCAAAAGATGAATTCCCCATTTGACCGGAGCCAAATATTGGACTGGTCTGTTTATAGCTGTCCGATCCAAACATACTTGCATATGAATTATTATTAAATATGGAATTATTGATATTACCAAATAAACTTGGCTGTTGTTGGTTGTAATGTCCACTATTGTTATACGGTGATGCAGTGTTATATATTGATGATAAAGTACTAAAATTTAAGTCCATAATGACCTCACTTTTTTCTTTATATAGCTTATATATATAAAGTATATACTAATTAAAAAATTGACCTTTTAGAAAATTTATATTATTTTTTTTACAAAACTTAATAATATTAGCTGAAAATCAAAGCAGGCCATCAGCTTTGTTTAGCTCATTTAATCTAAGAATTTTTCAAAAATCTATATGGAATTGTTAAATTGCGAAGCGGGAATGGAGCAGGCAGGGCTGCCCGCATTTTCGCGAGCAAAGGTGAAGATCCGGCTTTGCCTGCGGCAGCGGGAGCATAGTCTCATTCGTAGTGGGGATTTTTGAAAAACTCTAACCCGTCATTGGGATTATTTAGGTAACAATAAATTTTTACTTCTTATTTTGAGAAAAATTTTCAAAAAATCTATATAAAAAAGCGCGGTGGCGCATGAATGAGCTACTGCGGTATCTTCCGCTAACGCATAACCGCTGCGCCACCTTCTGGGCGGGTGGGGGCGGCAACGGAAGCTAACTCAGTAGCTCATTCATGTTGCGGGAGCGTAATCTCATTCATGGCGGGTAATTTTTTGAAAATTTTATTAAACATACAAAATTCTTTGTTTATTACTTAATCATAAATCGGTTACGGCGAAGCAGGAGTTTTAGCTCATTTTGGTATAAAATGATTTATTTGAAATTTACCTTTTTTAGTGTTAATATAATATCGATCTCGAAAGAGAGTAGGTTCGCCCTGCTCTCTTTCTTGTAAGTTAAATAAAAAAACCCGGCTTTTAAGGTTTTAATGGTGAATACAAAGTTTGACAAAAGAAAATGTAAATAAAACTGAAATACTAAAGCTAATAAAACCTGTTAGTGAAAAAGCGGCGCAAGAAAGCGGACTTCTGGAAGTAGAAACCGTTTTTCTGAAAGAAGCAAGCAAGTGGACGGTAAAAATCTACATCTACAACCCTCGGTCTTCTGTAACTCATGAGGACTGTGAAAAGATAACCCAAAAGCTCGCCCCCTGCCTTGATGAAATTATCCCTGTCCCTTATTGTCTTGAGGTAAGCAGCCCTGGTACCGAAAGAAAATTGAAATCAAAAAAAGAGTATGAAATTTTCAAAGGAGAGCGTGTTAAAGTAAAGCTAAAAAAAACAACGGAAAAGGATATAAAAGTCTTCCCGGCAAAAATCAGGGATTATAAGGAAGATGAAGGTTTAATTCTTGAAATGCCGGATGGAACGGAGCTAAAAATAAAAAATGAAGACATTTCCTCAGTAAAACTTGAGCCTGAATATAATTTTAAAAGCAAAAATAAATAAGGAGAAAAAAGTGATAAAAGTCGGAAAAACTCTTATAGAAGCAACAGAGCAGCTGGAAAGGGAAAAAGGAATCTCGAAAGACGCTATTTTAAGGTCAATTTGTGATGCGATGATTACAGCGTACAAAAAACATATCAAAGGAAAACATATATCCAATATTGTGGCTGCAATTGACGAAGTTAACGGTGAGGTTGGCGTATTCCGCATAAAAGAGGTAGTGGAAGATGTCCAATCCGAGCATACTGAAATCCTTATTGAGGAAGCCCGCGAGATAGACCCGGATGTCCAGCTCGGAGACGAAATCCAGGTCGACGTGACCCCTTCCGACTTTGGCAGGATCGCTGCCCAGTCCGCAAAACAGGTTATCACACAAAGGATAAGGGAAGCTGAGAGAAAGCTTATACTTGATGAATTTGTTTCAAGAAAAGGTTCACTGGTAACGGGCGTTGTAAGAAGGGTGGAATCCCGCAGTGTAATAGTGAATATCGGAAGAACAGACGCTATATTGCCGAAAAACTACCAGATACCCCGGGAGTACTATAGAATTAACGACCGTATAAGGGTTTGCGTGGTTGATGTCCGGGAAACAAGCAGGCTTCCGCAGGTGATAGTTTCGCAGATAGACCCTAAAATCGTCAGGGAGCTTTTCGAGCTTGAAGTCCCGGAAATTGAAGACGGCATCATTGAGATTAAGTCAATCTCAAGGGAAGCAGGTTACAGGACAAAAATAGCTGTAGCAAGCACAGACCCGAACGTTGACCCGGTAGGGGCATGTATTGGCCCGAGGGGAAGCAGGATTCAGACTATCGTTAATGAGTTGAAAAATGAAAAAATTGACATCGTAAGGTATACGGACGACCCCGCTGAATACATTACCAATGCGCTTTCTCCGGCAAGGATAATTTCCATAAGCATAATTGAAAATACCCCGGAAGTTAGGGAAGCCCTGGTAGTTGTCCCTGATGACCAGCTAAGTCTGGCTATAGGCAAGGAAGGCCAGAATGTGAGACTTGCTCACAGGCTGACCGGATGGAAAATCGATATTAAGAGCCTTTCAAAATTCGAGGCAATGCAGGCTGAATATGCAATGGAAGAAGATTTTCCCGAAGAAATGCAGGAAGCAGAGGAAGCAATGGAACCCCGGGATGAAATTGATGAAATTCCTGAAGAGGAGTTTGAAGAAGACATAGAAGAGGAGGAAACAGAGGAAGAACCTGAAGAAGAAGAGGAGGACTAGAGCTTGCCCCTCAGAAAATGCACAGGTTGCGGCGAATTAAAAGAATCTTCTCAAATGATAAGAATAATGAAGGTCCACGATACTCAAGAAGTGCTGGTAAACCCGGGTTCGAGCTCTTTTGGCCGATCTTCCTATCTTTGTTATAATAAAGATTGCTTGCAAAAAGCTCTTAAGAAAAAAAGAATCCCCAAAACCCTGAAAAAGGAAATTTCAGAAGATATTGTTGAAAAAATCAAAACTTTAACAGAAAATTAAACCAGGAGAAACTTAATGACATCAGAAAGAGTAAGAATATATGAAATAGCAAAAAAACTGGGACTTCCTAACAAGGATGTCATGCTTGCTCTTTCAAAAAATATGGGAATGAAGGTAAAATCCCATTCCAGTACGATTAGTCAGGAAGAAGCGGATAAATTAACAGCGGTTCTAACAAAAACTGATGTTTCAAAACCGCAAAAAACTGAACAACCGGAAAAAAAGACTCATGTTGATCCGGAAATAAAGCGTGAAGTAAAACCTGAAGCTAAAGAGCAACCTAAAGCCTCTCCTGAAGCAAAACCCAAGCAGGAAGAACCAAGAAAATCAAGGGAGGGACTCAAGTTTTATAGACCGGAAAGCAGGCATAGCAATAAGGTTTTTCGGAAAGAAAGATTTGAAAACCAGGCCAGTCCGATTCAAAGCCGTTCTGAAAGGAAAGAGCCTCCTGAAAAATATAGAAAACCGGAATATAAGCCCGAAAGACCTTCTCCCGGACAGGAAATGCCTAAAAAACCGGCGCAGGACAGATATCCCCAAAAACCGGACAGGCAAGAGCGTTTTGAAAGACAGGAAAGACCTGGCAGGCCTGCTGGAGCCGAAAACAGGGCTCCCCAGCAATTCAGGCCTCAACACCAGGAAAGAAGGCCTCTCCAGCAGCAGGAAAAAAGACCTCCCCAACACCAGGAAAGAAGGCCTCTCCAGCAGCAGGAAAGAAGGCCTCCCCATCAGCAGGAAAGAAGGCCTCAACCCCAGCAGTTTCAAAGACCTTCAGTCCCTGTCCCTCCAAGGCAACCGGCAGGAGAAGAAGTCCAAAGACCGGTACGCAAGGAAGAGCCTGTTAAAAAGAAAGAGTCCTACAGGGATAGGGCAGAAAAAGAGCGGGAAAGACTTGAAGAGCAAAAGCTTCAATTAAAACTACAGGCTGAAAAGAAGAAAGCAAAAGCTGAAGAAGAAGCTTCAAAGGAAAAAATCAAGGAAGTATTCATAGATTCACCTCTTACAGTGGGCGAACTGGCAGAGAAATTAGGTGAAAGCGTAGCTGCTGTTATCAAACAGTTAATGATGACCGGGGTTATGGCAACGGTTAACCAGACAATCGACATTGAAACAGCCAAAAAAGCGGCACAGGCTCTTGAATATACAATTATCGAGCCTCCTGAAGAACCTGAAAAAGCGGAAGAAAAGCCTTCCCGAAAATATGAAGAGGAAGACGAGTCAAAACTGGTTGAAAGAGCGCCGGTAGTAACCATTATGGGTCATGTTGACCACGGAAAGACCACGCTTCTTGATTCAATCAGAAAAACCAAGCATAAAATTGTCAGCACTGAAGCCGGCGGGATTACGCAGTCAATAGGGGCGTATACTGCGGAAATCAACGATAAAAAGATTGTTTTCATAGACACGCCGGGCCACAGCGCATTTACGGCGATGAGAGCGAGGGGTGCAAAGGCTACAGATATTGTAATCATCGTGGTTGCGGCAGATGACGGTATAATGCCCCAGACTATAGAGGCTATAAACCATGCTAAGGCTGCTAAAGTTCCGATTATCATAGCTGTTAACAAAATTGATAAAGAAAACGCAGACCCTGACCGTGCATTGCAGCAGCTTACAGAGCATGGGCTTGTCCCTGAAAAGTGGGGCGGGGATACAATTACCGTTGAAGTCAGCGCACTTCAGGAATTAAACCTGAATGAACTGCTTGAATACATCCTGCTGGTAGCAGAACTTGAGGAGTTAAAGGCAAATCCTGACAGGCCCGCTTCCGGTGTGGTAATTGAATCCAAGCTTGATAAAGGAAAAGGTGCGGTTGCAACCCTGCTTGTACAGGCAGGTACTTTAAGAGTGTGTGATTATATGGCTTCCGGTACTGTAGGTGGGCGTATCCGAGCATTAATAGACGATCATGGCGCTCGTATCCAGGAAGCTGGCCCAAGTACGCCCGTTGAAATCCTCGGTCTTTCTGAAATACCGGAAGCTGGAGAGATTTTTGAGGTTGTACAAAGCGATAAGGAAATGAAAGATATCGTTTCCTCCAGGAAAGAACAGGTAAGGATGTCAAAGCTTGAAACACTGGCTCCCGCTCATACAAAGAGGGATTCTCTTGCGCAGAAACTCAAAGGCGAGACAAAAGAGCTTAATATTATTATTAAAGCTACAACTCATGGTTCAGCGGAGGCTGTAAGCTCTTCTTTACAGCAACTGGAGTCCAAAAAAATCTTCGTAAAAATCGTTCACCTTGCAGTGGGCGATATTTCAGAAGCCGACGTGATGCTTGCCTCGGCTAGTGAAGCCATTATAATAGGGTTCGGGGTAAAAGAAGACCCTAACGCATTAAGAGTGGCAGCGGAGGAAGGCGTGGTTATAAGAAAGTACGATATTATCTATAAAATGCTCGAAGACGTTGAGCAAACCATGCTTGGCCTGTTAGAACCCGAATACAAGGAGGTAGAGATAGGGGTTGCGGAAGTAAGACAAATTTTCACGGTGGGGAAAAATGTCAAAATCGCAGGCTGCTATGTTCTTGAAGGAAAAATAATCAGAAACAAAGACGCCATAGTTGTAAGGGATGGAAAAGAGATTTATAAAGGGCCTTTAAGCCAGCTTAAACGCTTTAAGGATGATGTTAAAGAGGTTGCCAGCGGTTATGAGTGCGGAATTTCTTTTGACAAGTTCAACAATATCGAAGAGGGTGACCTGATAAAAGTCCTTACAAAGGAAGAAATCCAAAGACATACGCTCGTTTAGCCAAAGCAGGTCATTTATGCATTTTTAAAAATATCTCTATCAGGAGTTTTTAAGTATGAATACAAGAGGGGAAAAAATCAAAAAAGCGCTTATTAAGGAAATCAGCGATATAATTCAAAAAGGTATAAAAGACCCCCGGATTGAAGGTATTATTTCCGTAACCGATGTTGATTTATCGGTGGATTATAGACATGCCAAGGTATATATAAGCATTTACGGGGACGAGGAAAAGAAAGAAAATATTATGGAAGCGATAGAAGAATCTTCCTCTGTTATAAGAAAGGAAGTCGGCAAAAGAATAAGGCTCAGGCATGTGCCGGAATTAAGGTTTTACCTTGACGAATCGCTTGAAAAGGGCAAAAGAATTACCGACCTGATAGATAAAATTTCCAGGGGAGAGTTGTAAATTAACTCGAGTCGCGAATTAGCTTAAAAGCAATTATAACAAGGTTTTAAATAGAGTTAAAATTTAAATTTTCAACATGAAGCAGACTACAAAAATTCTTA
>JANQIY010000196.1 GCA_028281965.1 Candidatus Gastranaerophilales bacterium | reverse complement strand
TAACTCGAGTCGCGAATTAATTTGTAAAAGCGAAAATTTTACAACCCACCCCCAACCCCCTCCCTTCTAAAGGGAGGGGGCTAGTTTGTTGTTTTGGGCTCACTTCGGGGCGGAGCAGGAGTTGCTTTGCAACTCATTTCCGGCGACTCCGTCGCCTCGTTCGCCCCTGCTTTTATTTATGATTTTGCAAAATTTATTTCAATAAGGACAGCGGAAAAAATTCTTTGGAATCGCAAAAGCGGTGGCTAAGAATTTTTGCAGTCTGCTTCATGTTGAAAATTAAAATTTTAACTCCATTTAAAACCTTGTTATAATTGCTTTTAAGCTAATTCGTGATTCAGGTTAATTAGCAACTCAAGTAAAATAAGAAGTAAAAATTTATTATTACCCACTTATACCTATTTTTCTTAAGCTCAATAATAGTATAAAAGTTCCGGTAAAATTATTTTATTTAATACTTTTAGTTATTTATTTAATATTTTTTTAAAATATAATTTTCTTAAATAAATAACTAGTTTTAGCTTTTATTGCTTTTGTTATAATAGTTTTATTAATCAAAAAGGTCTTATTCTGGTTTGAATCAGGAAATGAACGAAGAAAACAGAAAAAACTTACAGGAAATTGCCGATAAATTTTTTATCGGAACTGGTGAGTCCGCTGACCTTGTTATTGAAAACCTCAAGAAGCTCAAAAACTTTGAAAAATTAGAGGTAATCAGTTTGCTGAATTATTTTTCAAGTATTGAAAAAAACCCCAAAGTCCTTTATCACATCGTAAAAGAAATGGCAAAATACAAAGATAAAAGCTCCGTTGGGGTTTTAATAGAAATTTTGACCGGTTTTAAAAATGAACCTGAACAGTATTTAAAGGCAAGAAGTGCAGCAGCAAACGCATTAGGGGCAATAAGAGATGAATCTGCCACAGTACCGTTAATGTATATCATGAATGACCGGGAAGAACATTACAGAATCCGCTTATGCGCAGCGGAAGCCCTTGGTAAACTCGGTAGCGGCCAGGCAGTTATGCCGTTAATCAGGATTTTGTCGGACGACGAGGAAAAATCCGTATACTTAAAGGAATCCGCCACTAAAGCGCTGGGAATGCTCGGTGATGAACGTGCAGCAGAACCTTTAATCAACATTCTTGATATGAAGATGGAAATTGTAGGCAAGTTTTCGTTCCTTCGGGAAAAGGCAGCTGAAGCGATAGGCAGACTGAATATTAACAAAGATAAAAGAGTCGAAGCCCTTAAAAAAGTACTTTATGACAAATCCCCCCATGTAAGGGCCAGTGCTATAGAAGCTCTTTGCGAAACAGAGCATGAGAAAGTTGTTGAACTGATTGAACCTTTGATATTTGATGATAATGAAAACGTAGCAAAAACAGCTATAAATGCTCTTTATAACCTGGAAGGAGAAGAATATATGTTAAAACTACTTGAGAAAGAAAACCTTCCAACAATGTGCAGAGTGGAAATAGAAGAATTGCTGGAAGAAGAACAGGAATATGAAGAAGAACAGGAATATTAAATCTATAATTCTTTTATCAGGCGGGCTTGATTCACTGGTAAGCCTGGCAACAACAAGAGATGAGCTGAATATACAGTTAGCTCTCACTTTTGATTACGGACAGAGAACGTCTAAAAAAGAAATTGCCGCATCAAAAAAAATTACCGAACATTATTCTATTGAGCATAAGGTCATAGAACTGCCGTGGCTTATGAAAATTACCGCAACTTCACTGGTAAACAAGTCTGAGGAACTGCCTGCCCTTGATATTACACTGCTGGATAACCCTGATTTAACCGGGGATTCTGCCAGAAGGGTGTGGGTTCCAAACAGAAACGGGATTTTCCTGAATATAGCAGCCGGGTTTGCTGATAGTATGGGATTTACTCATATTGTATTCGGCGCAAACCAGGAAGAAGCCGCAACTTTTCCCGATAATTCCAAAACTTTTATAGAAAAAACCAACGCTGCTTTTGAATACTCCACGCTTGTAAGACCAAAGGTGATTGCACCACTTGCCGATTTCACAAAAAAAGAGATGGTAAAGCTTGCACTAGAGAGAAATATTCCTCTGGAACTGCTTAGAAGTTGTTATACGGATGAAGAACTCCACTGCGGGGAATGTGAATCCTGCCTGCGATTGAAACGTGCGCTTAGAGAAGCAGCAGGAAACACGCAATTAGTGGAATTTAAAAATTAGCGCAATAATTCATTCTGCAGAGAATGTTTGAAAAATTCTTAACCCGTCATTCAGGTTAGATAACTTGTTGAGCCCCTTGCAGGTTAATATAATTTTTTCAATGCATTGTTTAGCTGCTGCTTATTAACATCATCGAAAATTCGGACTTCAGAGGGGCTAACCGGCAGAATAAACCTTATTTTGCCGGACTGAACTTTCTTATCTACCTGCATTGCCTCATACAAAGAGTCAATAGAAATATTTTTCTCAATCCTGTAGTCCATTTCATAGTTATTTAAGAGGCTCAGAGCATCTTCAAAGTATTTTTGGCTGATTAACCCTTTTTCCATCGCAATAAAAAATGCCCCTTTCATTCCTATTGCAACAGCTTCTCCATGGTTAATACCTTTGTAGCCATAACATTTTTCAACAGCATGTCCTGTCGTATGCCCAAAATTCAATATAGCCCGGAGTCCTGATTCTTTCTCGTCTTTGTTGACCACAGCGGCTTTTAGTCTGCAACAGTATTTTACCAGGTTTTCAACTATGGAAGGTTCTAACGCCATTATAGAAGCCTTATTTTCCATAAGGTAAAGAGAAAAAGAGGAATTAAGCCCGCTTAACCCGCAGGATTTTTCTATAAAACCATATTTCAGGACTTCCGCAAGCCCTACCTTAAATTCCCTCAGAGAAAGCGTTTTTAGGGCTGAAATGTCTGCCAGGACAGCTTTTGGCTGGTAAAAACTTCCAATGAGGTTTTTGCCGGAATCGTGATTTATAGCAACCTTCCCGCCTATAGAGGAATCAACCTGAGCCAGCAGCGTGGTCGGAAGCTGTATAAAACCCACTCCCCTCAAGTAAGTTGAAGCCGCAAGCCCGGTAACATCACCTATAACACCACCACCCAGAGCAATTAAGGCGTCCTTTCTTTCCAGTTTCAACCGAATAGCTTCTGTCCAGATTTTTTGCAGGGAATCCGCATTTTTATACTGCTCACCTTCTTCCAGTAAAAGAAAGTAAACCTCATATCCCGCCTGCTCAAGGGATTTTTTTACTTCTTCGCCATATAGGGAATTTATTGTGTTGTTGGAAACCACAAGCAATTTTTTTGCTTTTGTATATTGCTTTATATAAGTCCCCGCATTTTCAAGCAAACCCTGTCCAATGAATATAGGATAAGAGCCAGCTTGGTTTTGCGGGATTTCAACTTTTACTGTCTGCATAATTTATCCTTATTTCTATAAAAATAATACATCAATTCTTAGAGCCTGTCTGGTTAAAAACGCAAAAGTCAATAAATGTAAATAAAACAGGCTCGATTTTTTGGCTTTTGGTTAATTGGCGACTCGAGTTAATTATGCTTCTGGTAAAATATTTAAAAGATATCTTAAAGGAAAGGTTTTGGGATGGGGCAAAAAACCCTGATTTTAATTGACGGACATGCTCTGGCATACAGGCAATACTTCGCATTGCAGCGCACGGGGATGAAAACAGCGGACAATATCCCCACCTGGGCGGTATATGGATTCATGAAAGCTCTTTTAGACCTGCTAAAAAAGGTTAAGCCTGATGCGATAGCCGTTTCTTTTGATAAAGGCCGGGATACGTTCAGGGTACGGGAATACCCGGAATACAAAGCAAACCGCCAGGCAATGCCCGATTCCCTCAAAGACCAGCTCTCAGCTATTGTAGAAGGCATAAAAGCTTTTGAAATCCCTATATATGAGATGCCAGGTTATGAAGCGGACGACATTATAGGGACAATTTCAGAAAAGGCAAAGAATTTAGGCCATAAAACCCTCATTCTTACAGGTGACCAGGATTCCTTCCAACTGGTTGACCCGGAAAAAAATATCATAGTCTTAATTCCCTCAAAAGGAGAACTTGTAGAGTATGACAGGGAGAGGATTCATGAGAAACTAGGCGTTTACCCTGAAAATGTGGTTGACCTCAAAGGACTGCAAGGCGACTCCTCGGATAACATTCCCGGCGTAAAAGGCGTAGGTGAAAAGACAGCTGTTAAGCTGATAACCGAATACGGCTCAATAGAAGGGGTTTATGAACATCTTCAGGAAATAAGCTCCAAAAGCCTGAAAGAAAAGCTGGAAAATGACCATGAAATGGCTATAAAAAGCAAATACCTGGCCACAATATATCGAGAAGTGCCTATAGAATTTGATTTTGAGCATACGCATATGACCTTGCCGGATATAGAAAAAGTTTCGGCATTCATGCAGAAATACCAGTTCAACAGCCTGCTGAAAATCCTTCCCGATGTACTTTCCTACTGCTGTTCCAAAGGTTCTGAAGCGGATAAAACCCCGGAAGAAAGGGAAAAAGTCCAATTACAGATGAAACTTAACCTTGAAACTGCGCTTGAAAAAATCGATACGGGCAGGGCCTTTGACGTAAAGACGCAGATTATCGATACAGAGGAAAAGTTCGCCGAGTTTATGGGAAAACTCGCTGTCCGGGAAGTGTTTTCCTTTGATACGGAAACCACAAGCCTTGATGTGTTTAATGCAAAACTGGTCGGCATGTCGTTTGGCTGGAACCCGCACATTAAAATATCTGAAAACCGGCTGGTTATGGATGAAGAAGATTTTGACGCCACTGAAACCTATTATGTCCCGGTGGGGCACAATATGGGTATACAGCTTGACCGGAGCTATGTTATGGACAGGTTAAAACCCATCCTGCAAAGCCATGACATTAAAAAGGTCGCGCAAAATGCAAAATATGAAATGCATATCCTCAAAGGACTGGATATGGAATTAAACGGCGTAATCATGGATACAATGCTTGCCAGCTACGTTAAAGACCCGGGCTTTAAACATGGACTGAAACAGCAGGCATTTGTCAGGCTTGGGTACCAGATGAGCCAAATTGAAGAGCTGATAGGAAAAGGCAAAAACCAGATAACAATGGCTCAAACCGATATTCAAAGCGCCGCGGATTATGCCTGCGGTGACGCCAAAGCCACGCTTGAGCTGGCGGGGTTTTTCGCGCAAAACCTGAGCAAAATGGAAAAAGATGTCCTGTATAAAATCGAGGAACCTCTTGTACCGGTGCTTGTCAATATGGAACGTAACGGTGTCAGCATCGACACAGACTATCTTAAAATCCTTTCGGCGGAGCTTCAGGACAATATTTGCAAGATTGAGGCCAAGGTTTACGAGATGGCGGGCGAGAAATTCAACATGAATTCACCAAAACAGGTGGCAGATATCCTGTTTGAGAAGATGAAAATCGTCCCAAAAGGCAAATCTAAGACAAAAACCGGATTTTCAACCAGCGCAAAAGTGCTGGAATCCCTGAAAGATGAGCATGCCATAGTTAGCCTGCTGTTGTCGCACAGACATTACTCCAAGCTGAAATCCACGTATGTCGACACCCTTCCGGCTCTTGTCAACAAAAAGACCGGCAGGGTTCATACCAGTTTTAACCAGACGGTTACCACAACCGGCAGGTTATCGAGCAGTGACCCTAATTTACAGAATATCCCCATCAGGACAGAAATCGGAAACCGTATCAGGGCGGCTTTTGTGCCGAAAGACAGGGAAAATTCAATCATAATGTCCGCCGACTATTCCCAGATTGAGCTCCGGCTTCTCGCCCATATATCGCAGGATAAAGCTCTTATCGAAGCTTTCCGGGAAGGGGAAGACATCCATACCGCCACAGCTGCCCGGGTTTTCAACGTCTTTCCCGAAGAAGTGACTCCTGACATGCGAAGGGCGGCAAAAACGGTTAACTTTGGTATTATATACGGCCAGACCAGTTTTGGCCTGTCGGAAACCCTGAAAATCACACCCGGCGAGGCTAAAGATATCATAGAAAAATATTTCAGGACATACCCTAAAATTAACGATTATATCTATAAAACCATAAAAGAAGCAAAAGAAAACGGCTATGTAGAAACACTTTACGGCAGAAAGCGTTATTTAAAAGACGATCTTAACAGCAGGATTAGAAATATCAGGGAATTTGCCGAAAGAGCCGCCGTAAACTCCCCGCTGCAAGGCACTGCCGCTGATATTATCAAGCTTGCAATGATAAAACTTCATGGCAGGCTGAAAGATTCCGGGCTGGAATCGCAGTTGATACTGCAGGTTCATGACGAGCTGGTACTGGAAGTCAAAAAAGACGAACTGCAGGAGATAAAACAAATGGTGGTTGAATGCATGGAACTTGACCAGCCGTTCGATGTCCCGCTGGTAGTGGATATTGCATGCGGCCCTTCATGGCTTGAGGTTAAGGAATAGTTGGAAAATTCGGTTCACATACTTGATTGTACTTTAAGAGAAGGCGGATACCTTACAGACTGGCATTTCCCGGAAAGTTTCGTTAAAAACTACCTGCAAAAAATGCAGGATTTGGGAATTACCCTGATAGAGCCGGGGTTCAGGCTTTTTCATAAAAATCCGGATTCTGGAAAGTTTGCCCACTGTACGGATGAATTTCTGCAAACCCTTTCCATTGCTGAAAATTTCCGAATAGCCATAATGGTAAAAGCGGAGGAACTTCTTGAAATTAACACGGAAAAGGTATTGAGGGAAATGTTTGCAGAAGCCGCGGATTCGCCCGTGGAGATCGTCAGGATTGCAACACCCTATCAAAAAGCCCCTGAATGCGGGCTAATAGCTGAAATATTAAAAAACAAGGGCTATAAAGTTTCGCTGAACCTTACGAAAATCCCACCGGGAGAAGAAACCCGGCTAAAAGAAGCAGTCAAAAATATTGACTACCGGCATATAGTCGATATTTTATATTTTGCAGACACCTTTGGCGAGTTTTCCCCGCGGGATGTTGAAAAAATCACTCGTATAATCAATCAAAAATACTATGGACAAACAGGTTTCCACGGACATAATAATAAAAACCAGGCATTGATAAATTCTATGACAGCAATTAATAAAGGAGTTCTTTATATAGATTCAACATTTAAAGGTATGGGTAAAGGTGTCGGAAACCTGGAAACCGAGGCTATTGTTCAAAAAATGGGGAGGCAGTTTGTTATAAAAAAATAGTAATTTTAAGCTTTGTAACAAAAATAATTAAAATAACGCAAATTTTGTCAATTTTTCCCTTGAGGAAGTTTAAATTAAATAGTTAAGTAAAAAGTAAACAAAAATTACTTTAAAGAAGGTTAAAATAAAGTTCGGAGGTAAGAAAATGTCAACACAAGTAGGTCAAAGTTTACACGCAAGAAATTTAGCATTCGGTCAACAACAGCCAGCACAAAACTCAAACACTGCAGTTGAAGTATTTGGAGCTACAGCACTTGGAGCAGGAGCTGGCGCAAGCGCAGCAGGAGCTGGTCTCCCAGTTCTTCAAAAACCAACAATTCCACTAAATGAATTAACCCCAATGGATTTAAGTGGCAAAACAGGCATTATAAGAAAAATGAGGGATGCTAAAGTCAATGACAATGAATTAAAAAAAGTTGAAAAATTGGCAGATGGTTTAAAATTAAAGGAAAAAGCTGTTAAAACAGCCGAAAACGCACTTAATAAAGCACAAAAAAGTTCTGAGAGAATGAATCAAGCAGCTGAAGGACTCGGAAAAAAAGAAGCCCAAAAGGCTGCCAGTAAGCCAAAGGCAATAGCAGCTAGCCAACTTTATGACATCGCTTTGCAGGAATTAAATGATGCTAAAACAGAACTAAAAATAGCTAATATGGCAGCAAGCAAAAAAGCATTAAGAGGATTAAGTGAAGCAGAAGTTACAACAGCTAAAGAAAACCAAAGACTAGCTAAAGAAGCATTAGCAGCTAAACAAGCTGAATTTGATAAAGCATTAGGGAATAAAAACCTCAAACCACAAAGTAAAAAAGCAGCCAAACAGGTCGCTAAAACTGCTGAGAAGATGGTCGATAGACTTAAAAAGCAAGCAGAGAACGCTCAAAAGGCATATAGTGAAGCTCAAACAAAACTCTATGAAAGAGTAAAAGCTCATATCCCTAAGACACCTGCTTATTTAAAAGGTGCGGGAATCGGGGCAGGAATCGGTTTAGCAGCAGGCGCAATCTATGCATTAGCTACCGGGAAAAAACAACCACCAGCCCAGCAATCTCTGGAACAATAAACTCAGTAAACTTAAACCTACAATATATAAAAAAGCCTGATGTAATTCATCAGGCTTTTTAACTCGAGTTATTGGTATTTTAAAAAGAAAGAAACACTTCTAAAATAATGTTTTAAGGAGTAAACAATAAAAACTTAAGTGTTTTTAAAATTTTCAAAAATTCATTCTCCCTCCACCCACCCAATTTTTTCTTTGGTCTCGCTTCCCTC